>JADMIG010000007.1 GCA_015478725.1 Chloroflexota bacterium
AGGCTGCGACTCGGGCGAGGCTGCGACTCGGGCGAGGCTGCGACTCGGGCGAGGCGTCAGAACGCCTGGAGCGTTCCCCAGTCGAGTGTCGGGATCGTCGCCCACGGGCTCTCCACGAACGACGATCCGGTGCTGAGGAATCGGTCGACGCTCGTGCCCATCCCGGGGCTGGCACCCGTGCCGGGGATCGCGCCCGTTCCCGGAATGGCGCCGTCGCCCGGCGTCGCGCTCGCCCCCGGCGTGGTCCCCGCGACGCCCGTGTCGACATAGGCGGCGATGTCGGCCCGCCCGTCGCCATTGAGGTCGGCGGCGGCGAGCTTGGTGCTCGTCCAGCTGAACGGCGTGGCGCTCGTCCACCACGTCTCCGTGACGAAGGTCGCGTCCGGCGTCGCGAGGAGGACGTCGATGGCGAGCTGATCCGTCCCGGTCCGGACGCCGAGGATGAGGTCGTCTCGGCCACTTCGGTCGACGTCGCCGACGAGGGGGATGAGGGCGTCGATCGGGGCGGCGACCGTCCCGAAGGTTCGGAGCGGCAGGAGGCTCGAGAGGTTCGTCGAACGCGCGACGAGTGCGGTCGTGATCGGTTCACCCGCCCGCTGGTGGAGGACGATGAGATCCGCCCGTCCGTCGCCGGTCACGTCGCCGGCGAGGAACCGCGACCCGCCGAGGTCGACCGCCGCCTCCCACCAGGCGACCGGCGTCGCGAGCCGTGTCCCGGTCGACCGAAGGACGAGGAGCCGCGTCGACGGGGCGACGACGGGCGTCGTGCCGGGCGCGGAGGCGGCGAACGTCTCGACGATCCCGACGTCGCCGCGTCCATCACCGTTGAAGTCGCCGGTGATGAGCGTCGTCGTGGAGGGCACGGGACCGATGGGCGGTGAGGTGGTCGGGATGGCGGGCGAGGCCGGGTCCGCGGGCGGGACGGTCGCCGCGGGCGGGACGGTCGCCGGTCCGCTCGACCACCACGTGACCGCCTGGGCGAACCCGCTGCCCGTCGATCGCATGACCTGGACGGTCAGGGTCCCGTCGGGTGCGCGAAGGAGCTGCACGAGATCGAGCCGCCCGTCGCCATTGACGTCCGCCGTGGCGCGGCCGACGAGGATCGAGTCGCCGAGGACCGCGAGCGGTGTCCCGGTCTGGTCGTTCGCCGACGCGGTCGTGCTGGTGGGCGGTGCGGTCGGGGCGGCGGCACTCGCGTCCAGCCCTGCGCTCGGGGCGGGGCCGGCGGGCGCGACGACCGGCGAGGGAGACGCTGGCGCTGAGGCGATCGCGGGCGGTGGCATCCGCGGATCGGTCGTCAGGAGGCTCGCCACGATGGCGCCGCTCGTGGGGTCAGTGATGATCGCCGCTGCGTCGCCGACTCCGTCGCCCGTGATGTCGTTGAAGCCCGGGATGATGAGCGAGACGTCCGCTCCGTAGTAGCGCCGGAGGATCGTCTCCGCCGACTCACCCTGTCGCGCTGCGCACCGCGACGCGTTCATCTGCATGAGATGCCAGCCATCCTGCTGCGAGCCGCAGGTCCCGTCGCCCGCCCGATAGCCGGTGAGGAAGAACTGGGTTCCCTTGCGGAGGGACCAGCGCCACGTCGCGTCGACGACGGCGCCGTAGATCGGGGCGATCGGCCGGGCAGGGTTGTAGACTTGATCGACCGTCGTGTCCACCACGTCGTAGCACCGGCCCACGGCATCGCGGCCGCCACGCCAGTGCATGGCGTAGTACCACCCGTACTGCTTTATGGCGACAGCCCCCGCACTCAGGGCCGCGACCGGATGGTCGGGACCCCATTCGCTCGCCATGACCGTCCGGACGTACCGTCGGAACTCGACGGTGACGGACTGGCCAGTGCCGGTCCGAAGGACCCGGATCGTGGACGGAGGCGTGATCGTGCTCTGCCACCCGGTGCATGTGCTCGCGGCTTGCGCGCTGTCGGTTGGAGGAACGAACATCGCCAGCAGCGCGAACGCGACAGCGCACGCGCCTGCCATCAGGCGCCTCTTCACCACAGGCGGCGTACCTTAGTCGGGGTTCCCACCATCCGTCAAACGCCCGAACGGTGGGCGGACAGCGGACGGGTCTCCGCGTGGGCAGGGGAGGGTCGCGCCACCCCGATCTGGCACGGGCCTCGCACTCCACGGGCAACCCCGCCACCCCGCCACCCCGCGACCCGTCCACACCCGGCCGCGGTTACCGTCATCCGCTCTCCAGGCGGGCGTTGGTCACCGCGATCCCGCCAGATGCGCATCCCGCGAGACGGATGGCCGGTTCGGACCGGGATCGCGTGAGGGTGCACGCACGGTTCACCCTGACGTGGAACCTCTGGTCCATCCGATCGACGATCTTCGCCCGCCTGAGGACCACTTGACGGTTTCTGGATCCGCGCGCGCTCGCGGCGACCCGCGCCACGCTGCGCCGCCTGCGATCGGAACCGCGTTCCCCTCAGAGGGGAGGGAGCGAGATCTCGATCGAGCCGTCGACGATCCTGAGCGGGTAGTAGCGGAGCCGGCGGACGCGGGTGAGGCGGCGTGCCTCGGCCTTGAGGCCCGGTGGATCGACCTTGGCCTCCCGCCCGGCCGGTGACCACGACGGATGGTATGTGCCGTCAGCACCGAGTCCGCCGGTCGTGGGCATCTGAACGACCTCACCGCTGGCCAGATCGAACCGACCCTCGTGGAGCGGGCAGGCCACGACACAGCCGTCGAGGCGTCCGAGCGACAGGGGTGCGGCCATGTGCGGGCAGCGGTCGTCGACCGCGACGAGGCCGGCGGTCGTGTGGGCGATGAGCACGTCCAGGTCGCCGTGGGTGACCCGGCGTGTCGAGCCGAGCGGGAGATCCGCCACCGACAGGAAGGGCACGAAGACTGCAGCCCCCGATCCGGAGCCCGCGCCCGCTGCAGCCCGCGCTCCTGGATCCGCACTCGCACCCGGCGCGACGAGATGCGGCGGGAAGGGGAGCGGTCGGGGTCCGTCCATCGGTTCGATCGTCCCACAAACAGCGAGACCCCGACGATGTCGGGGTCTCGCTGGCATGAAGCAGGAGCGTGGATGGAAAGGAGCCCTCCCGTATGGATCGGTCCGTCGGCCTCGGCGGTCGTCAGTCGGCCTCGGCGGCCGTCCGCCGGGCGGTGGTCACGGCGGTCGGATCGGCCGATCCCTCTCGGGCGCCGGCAGCCACCGGAGCGGCCTGCGGCCCGAGCGATTTCCGGAGCGGGATCTCGCGAAGGAACAGGGTCGCGACGACGGCGATCGCGGCGGCGGCGACCCCGAGTCCCATGCTGTTCGCCAGGGCGATCGTGAACGCTCGATGGAAGCCGTCGATGAAGACGGACTGGAACTGCGCCGGGACCTGCTGCAGGAACGAGAGCGACCCGCTGCCGCCGACGGCCGTGAGCTGGCCGATGTCGAAGCCGGGAGGGGCGGAGGTCGGCACCATCGCGCTCGGCACGCCTGCAGCGACGAGCTGATCGTGGATGAGTCCCCACGAAAGGTTGATCCGGAAGAGGGTGAAGCCGAACGTCAGGCCGACCGTCGTGCCGATCTGGCGGAAGAGCGTGAGATCGCTCGTGGCGGTCCCGAGCTCACTGAACGAGACCGAATTCTGGACGATGATCGTGAAGATCGCGAACGTCGGACCGATGCCGAGGCCGGTGACGAACATCCACGCCCAGAGCGCGACGTCGGGCGTGTCTGACCGCAGTTGCGTCATGAGCGCGAGACCGACGACGAGGGTCGCGACGCCGACGACGATGAGCGTCTTGTACCGCCCCGTCCGACTCACGATCTGGCCCGAGACGATCGAGCTCGCGATGAGACCGAAGAGGAACGGCAGCAGCTGGTAGCCGGAGATCGTCGCGCTCGCTCCCTGGACCACCTGGAAGTACAGGGGCAGGAAGATGATCGCTGCCCCGAACCCGAATGTGGCGAGGAAGATCGCGACCATCGACGCACTGAACGTCCGATTCCGGAACAGGTGGAGCGGGATGATCGGCTCTTCCGCCCGCGACTCGACGACGACGAACAGGCCGAGGAAGATGAAGCCGGCGAGGATCGAACCCCAGACGGATGGGTCCGTCCAGGCGCCGTTCTCGGCGATCGTCAGGCCGATGAGGATCGGCACGAGGCCGGCGGTGATGGTGGCGACGCCGAGATAGTCGACCTTCACCTTCTTGCCGAGCCGGACGTTCGGCAGGAGCCGCTCGATGACGATGAGCGCGGCGAGCCCGATCGGGATGTTGACGTAGAAGATCCAGTGCCAGCTGAACGTGTCGGTGAGGAAGCCGCCGAGCCCCGGACCGACGAGGAAGGCGATGCCGAACACCGCCCCGAAGAGCCCCTGGTACTTCCCGCGCTCGGCCGGCGTGAAGAGGTCGCCGATGACCGCGAGAGCGATGGGGAAGAGGGCGCCCGCACCCAGGCCCTGGATGCCCCGGAAGAAGATGAGCTCCCACATCGTCTGGCTGAGGCCTGAGAGCGCCGAGCCGACGAGGAACAGGACGATGCCGACGGTGAAGAGCGGCTTCCGGCCGTAGAGGTCGGACAGCTTCCCGTAGATCGGGACGGTCACCGTGCTCGTGAGGAGGTAGGCGGCGACGACCCACGTGTACAGGTCGACGCCGTTGAGCTCGGTCGCGATCCGTGGCAGCACCGGGCCGACGATCGTCTGGTCGAGTGCCCCGAGAAACAACCCGAGCATGACCGCGAAGAGGATCTCCATCTTCGTCCGTCGGTCGAGGCCGAGAGCGGGATCCTCCGCGATCGATACGGCGGCGCCGTCCCCGTCGAATGCGTTTCCTTCCGTCACGACGGTTCTTCCCTTCCTGTGGCTGTGGTGTGGGCGTGGGCGTGAGATCCGCGGCGGGTGTCGAGCTGGAGACACGTACCGGGGCCCTCCTCGGCGACGAGTCCGGCGACGGCGGCATGGACGTCGGCGAGTGTCAGCGCGAGCCGCTCGAGCTGAGACGGCTCGAGACGAGCGAGCAGGTGTTCCACGAGGTCGCGGCGGATCACCTCCGCCTCATCGAGCACCGCCCGACCCCGATCGGTCAGCCGCACGAGCACGACTCGACGGTCGTCCGCGACGCGGACCCGCTCGACGAACCCGCGCTCGGCCATGCGGTCCACCATGCCCGTCGCATTCGAGAGCGAGACGTCGAGGAGGTCCGCGACCCGGCTCATCGGTGCGTCGCCGTCCCGGGCGAGGAGACCCATGACGTGGAGATGACTCATGCTGACGCCTGCCCGCACGAGGCGTTCGGTGCCGGCGCAGCGAAGCTCGCCGATGAAGTGGTGGAGTTCGTCCATGATGCGGTCGACGAGTTCGGGGCGTACCTCGAGGGCCGGACGATCGGCCGGAGCGGGTTCCCCGAGCATACTTCGTGTCATGCGAAGTATCGTACGCACCTGAATCATCCTGTCAAGGACAATCATCGACGTCGACTGGAGGAATCACTCCCGATGCGCTTCGCCCTCATGCACGAGCCCCAGCAGGGAGCGTCCTACGCGGACCAGCTCGCCCTCGCCCGGAGGGCGGAGGCGGCCGGCTTCGAGGCGATCTTCCGTTCCGATCATTACGAGAGCTTTCCCGGGCCGGCGGATCGACCGACGACGGACGCATGGGCCGTCATCGCCGGCCTCGCCCGGGAGACGACGACGATCCGCCTCGGGGTTCTCATGTCGCCGGTGACGTACCGCCTGCCGGGCAACCTCGCGAAGATCGTCACGACCGTCGACGACATGAGCGGCGGCCGGATCGAGGTGGCCCTCGGCGCCGCCTGGCACGAGAACGAGCATCGGCGCCACGGGTTCCCGTTCCCGCCGATCGACGATCGGGCGACGATGCTCGAGGAGCAGCTCGAGATCCTCGACGGGCTCTGGAACCAGCCGGACGGCTGGTCGTTCAGCGGGCGGTTCTACACCGTCGCGGACGCCCGGCTCCGGCCGCGCCCGAGCCACCGGATCCACGTCCTCGTGGGCGGCGAGGGATCGCCCCGCTCGATGCGGATCGCCGCCCGATTCGCCGACGAGTTCAACCTATCGAGCGCCTCACCGGAGCGCGCGATGGAGCGATCGGCGCAGCTCGACGACGCGTGCCGGGTGATCGGTCGCGATCCGGCGACGATCCGGCGATCGGCGATGGTCGGCGTCCTCGTCGGCGCGGACGAGGGCGAGTTCGCCCGGCGGGTGGACACCCTGCGCTCGCTGCTCGGCAGCGACGAAGGCTCGGCGGCGTCGACCGAGGCATGGCTGGCCGAACGTCGCACGCGATGGATCGTCGGCACGCCGGATGAGGCTCGGGCGATGGTCCGACGGTACGCCGCGGCCGGCCTCGACCGGATCATGCTCCAGGACTTCCTGCCGTGGGACCTCGAGATGGTCGACCTGCTCGGCCGGGAGCTCATCGGACGCGTCTGAGCCGGCCGGCGCTCGGCGGGCGTTCGACCGATGGCGCGAGTCAGCCCTCGGCGGCGTCCGCGGCCGCGAGGTACCGCGGATCGTCGCGGCGGATCGGGTCGGGGTCCGTGCCGCGGGCTCGGGCGATCCGCTCGGTGAGCAGCTGGAGCGGCGTCGCCGATCCGAGGAGCGCCGCGACAGGAGCCGGCAGATCGGGTGCCTCCGGGACGATGAGGCGGCCGGCGGGCGTCGCGGTGGCCTCGAGCCGGGCAGCGACGTCGGCAGCGAGGATCGCCGCGGCAGGGATGCCGATCTCGTGGGCGGCAGCGAGCGCCTGTCGAGCTCGCGCGACCCGTTCGTCGCGAGCCGTCCGGTCGGTGAGGACGAGGACGAGCCCGGTCATGGCGTCCGTGGCCGGCAGATGGCCGTGAAGCAGCGTCTCGAGATCGCGGTAGGCGCTCGGGATCCAGGCCGCCTCCTCGATCTTGAGGGTGAGCTCACGGCCCGCCGGACGATCCGCTCCCGAGGCGACGACGATGAGTCGCGCCGATGCCGCGAGCGCCCGGGCGGCCAGGTCCGCCGCGTCGGCCTGGGTTGCGGCCGCGGCGAGGAGCTCCCGGATGGTGACCGCGTCCGCTGGCCGCCCCGTGAGTGCCGCGCCGACGGCCGTGCCGGCGATGAGCGGGGAGAGATAGCCGACGGTGTGGCACCAGCTTTGGTCGAGCTCCTCGGTCACAAGGACGATGTCGGCGAGGGCCGCACCGGGGGAACGATCTGTCACCGTGACGAGGGCGACTGTCGCCCCGGCGGTGCGGGCAGCGGTCATCGCCCGGTTCGTCGCGCCGGTCGCGCCCTCATGCGAGACCGCGATGAGGAGCCCACCCGCCTGCGGCTCCAGCGCCGCCTCGAACGCCTGGGCAGCGACCGGGCCGGAACCCGGAAGGCCTGCCCCTCGCATCGCGTCGCGGAGGATCTCGACGATCCCAAGGGCGCCGTGCTCGGAGGTCCCGCAGCCGGTGACGACGATCGGCTCGCCGCGGACGGCCGTGTCGGCGAGGGTCCGGGCGAGCCGAGCCGCCGGTCCGTCGGCTCCGGCCAGGCGTTCGAGGATCCGGAAGGCGACCAATGGCTCGGCCGCGATCATCTCCGCCATGTGATGCGGCGGTCCGTTCCGCCGGCTCGGCATGGATGTGGACGCCCATGGGTCCGGCGGGCCCGGAAGGGGGTCCTCGATGCGGCGCCTCGTCGATTCGGTCGGTCCGCCGGTGTTCGTCATCGACCGATGATAGGCTGCGGACTTCGATGGGACGGACCCGGTGCGCGGGCCGCGACGTGACCGCGCGCGCCGCGCGCCAGCGTGCGAGCGAGAGCGAAAGCGACGGAGGAACGATGAAGGTCGGCGTCATGGCGCCCCAGGGCTGGAAGGGTGAGTACGACGGCTGGGGTGCGGCGGACGCCTGGGCTCGGACCGTCGAGCTCACTCGCGAGGCGGAGCGCCTCGGCTTCGAGTCCGTCTGGGTCTTCGATCACTTTCACACGGTGCCCGTCCCGACGGACGAGATGACCCTCGAGTCGTTCTCGACGATCACGGCGCTCGCGATGGTTACGTCACGTGTCCGCCTCGGCCACATGGTCGTCTGCACCGGCTTCCGGAATCCGGCACTCACGGCGAAGCTCGCCTCCACGATCGACGTCATCTCCGGTGGTCGCTTCGAGCTCGGCATCGGGGCCGGCTGGAAGGAGGACGAGTGGCTGGCCTACGGGTACGGCTTCCCGCCGCTCGCCGAGCGGCTCGGCGCCCTCGGCGATCACCTCGCGATCATCAGCCGGATGTTCGCGCCGGGACGGGCCACGTACAGCGGCACCTACGCCAGCGTTCGTGAGGCGATCAACGAGCCGAAGGGCATCCAGCGCCCGATCCCGATCGTCGTCGGTGGCAACGGCCGGAACGTGACGTTCCGCTACGCCGCGCGGTACGCCGCCGAGATCAACCTCGTGTATCTCGATGCGGCGGAGGTCGCGGCGGCGCTGCCGATCATCCATCAGCGCTGCGAGGAGGAAGGTCGCGATCCGTCCACGCTGCTCGTCTCGCTGTACTGCGACGACGACGACGTCCGGGCGGTCGGGGATGAGCGCGCCGAGCGGCTCGCGGAGTTCGCCCGCCTCGGGCTCGATCGGATCGTTTGTTTCCCGAGCCGCTGGGACCTCTCGGTGGAGGGGCTTGAGCGCTTCGCCGACGATTGCCGGGCGGCGGGACTCGATCTGTCTGCGGTCGGGGAGGCGGTCGCGGCGGAGTAGTGGCCACGCCGGGACGACGAGACTCGGCGCGACGACCAGGCTCGGCGGGGCAACCAGGCTCGGCTGGCGCTTCGTCCACCGTGCTGCCGGCGGCGCGCGCTGCGGCCACGCTGCCGATCAGCGTGCCGATTCGGCCATATTCACACCCGGCGAGCGTACGGACGGCCGATCGGGTGGCGACCAGGGACCGTTGCAGACGGAGGCGGCCAAACGCACGCGGACGCATCGCGATACGTGCGCGAATGGCCGGTCCGATGGATGCGACGATCCCGACACGCGCCGGACCTGCGCGAGCAGCCGACCGAACGCCCGTGGGGCGAACATCTGGCCGGATACTCATCGGCCCCGGCGTCGCGCCGAGCGTCGCGCTGAGGCCCGCTCGCGGTTCCGCGGTCGGACCTGCGTGGGCGTCGGCTCGAGTTCAGCGAGCGCGCAGTCGTCCGATGCGGCGCACCGGGGCGTAGCGGAACCAGGCCCGCGCGACCAGCCGGTCGAGCGCGACCGGGCCGTAGCGGCGCGAATCGATGGAGGCGTCGTCCGCATCGCCAAGGAGCCACGCCTCGTCCGGCGAGAGGCGGATCGTCACGAGCCGCTCGTCACCCGTGTCCGGATCCGTGACGGGCACGTCCGCCACGACCTCCCCCGGACCCGCCGCGACCCGCTTGAGGGCGAGAAGCTCGGTCCCGGGCTCGCGGACGACGACGATCGAGCCGTGCCGGGGCCAGCGGCGGACGGTCGGGTCCGTGAGGAGCCAGTCCCCGGGCTCGATCCCCGGACGCATGCTGCCCTCGACGACGGCGACCCGCCACGGCCCACGAAGTCGGGCCGGGATCATCGGCGGTCGCGGGTCCGGTGCCGCCGGCGTGAGGCGCCGGCCGGAGTCGACCGGAACCGCCCGCTCCGGCTCCGTGGCTACTTCTTCGTCGACCAGAAGATGTCGGCGAACTCCTTGACCGCCGCCTCGAGCTGGGCCGCGGCATCGGCGTCGATACCCTGCTTGTTCTTGCCGGCGAGCTTGAGGATGTTCCAGACCTTCGTGTGGAGCTCGGGATTCGCGGCGAGGTGCTCCGGCTTGAAGTAGTCGGACCAGATCACCTGGACCTCATGCTTCACGAGCTCGGCGTGCTGCTCCTTGACCTGGACGCAGCGGATGAACGTGTTCCGATCGGCGACGGCCGTGGAGCCGGGGTCGATCTTGCCGATGAGCTCGACCATCCTGGCGACCGTCCGGGCGGCGAGCTGCGCCTGGGCCGGGTCGTAGATGCCGCACGGGATGTCGCAATGGGCCCGGACCGTGGTCGACGGGGCGAGCAGGTGGGTAAAACGGGACATGGATCTCCTCCGGGTGCGGACGCATCTCCGGCGTCGCCGGGTCTGGCGGCTGCGCGGTGTCGGCTCCATGGTCGGAGTGGCCCGCGAAGCTGTCAAACGCGGTCAGCCCGAGGCCATTTGACGGACGGCGCCCGACTGGGGCATCCTCGGAACGGCGACGCGTGCCCCGACGCCCGGAGTCTCAGCCCACCCGAACCCGGGAGCGAAGGATGTTCCTGCACCGCCTCCGCGCCGCCCGGACGGCCGTCATCGTCATGGCCGTCGTCCTCTTCGCGACGCCCGCGATCCCGACACCCGTCGCGGCGGACGTTCCGCTCGCCCCGCTCACGGTGGACCAGGTGACGCATCGGCTCTCGAAAGACGTCTTCGGGTACCTGCCGTACTGGGAGCTCGACGGCGGGACGGACGCGAATCTCCGCTATGACCTCCTCTCGACGATCGCGTTCTTCGGCGTGAACGCCAACTCCGACGGCACGCTCAACACGGGTCTTCCCGGTTACACGGCATACCTGAGCGCGAATGCCACGACGATCATCCAGCACGCCCACGCGATGGGTGTCCGCACCGTCATAACGTTCCAGTCGTTCGGGACCTCGAAGAACGCCGCCTTCTTCACGAACCCGACGGCCCAGGCGACCGCGATCCAGCAGCTCGTCGCGCTCATGCAGGCGCGCGGAGCGGACGGCGCGAACGTCGATGTCGAGGAGATCAGCGGGACGTACTTCCCGGCCTACGCATCGTTCGTCGGCGCGCTCCGGCAGGCGGCCATCGCCGTCAACCCGAACGCCCAGGTGACCGTCGCCACGAACGCGGCGACCTCGGGGGCGCGGATGGCCGCCGCGGCGGTCGGGGCGGGCGCCGACCGAGCCTTCCTCATGGGCTACAACTACCGGACGGGTGGTTCGAGCCCCGCCGGTTCGATCGACCCGCTCGTTCGTGCCGGGGGAGGGTTGAGCCTCACGACGACACTCGACACCTACGCGAGCTACGGGGTGCCGATGGATCACGTCATCCTCGGCCTGCCGTTCTATGGCATTACCTGGCCGACCATCTCGGCCGACCTTCGGGCCCCGGCGCAACCCGCTTCGACCTTCTACGCATCGCTCTTCCTGCCCAGCTCCCTCCCCGGCTCGGCTGCCGGGGCGACGATGGACTACGACCCGGTGGAGCAGTCCGCCCGCCTGACGATCTTCGATCCGGTGGCGCAGACGTGGTACCAGACCTACTACGACGATCCGATGGCGCTCACGGTCAAGCTCGCCCTCGTCAACCAGCGCGGCCTCGCCGGCGCCGGGTTCTGGGCGCTCGGGTACGAGCAGGGCCAGCCGGGTTACTGGGACTCCGTGACGAACGCCTTCGGCGCCTCGAAGCTCAGCGCGGTCGTCATCACGCCCGGTGCGACGAAGGGCCTCGACGTCACGGTGAGCCCGGTCTGGCAGGACGTCGGTTCGCCGACGACCTCCATCCGACTGTCGAACGACGGTGTGAACTGGTCGGCGTGGCTGCCGATCTCGGCGAGCGTGCCCTGGCAGCTCGCGGCCGGCCTGCCGGACGGTCCCCGAACCGTGTCCGTCCAGATCTTGAACGCGATCGGCGGGATGTCGTCTGTCGTGAGCGGTGAGGTCATCGTGGACACCGTGGCGCCCGTCGCGACAGCGCCGACGGTGGCGGCCGCCGTCGGTACGACTGCGGGCACGGCCGGCGACACCGCGGCGGTGGTGAGCTGGTCCGCCGCCGATGCCGGCAGCGGCGTCGCGAGCTATCTCCTCGAGATGAGCCAGGACGGCGCGCCGTTCACGCCGGTGACCCTGCCGACGGCTGCGGCGACGAGCGTCGCGACCCATCTCGTGCCCGGGCACCTCTATCAGTGGCGGGTCACCCCCACGGACGCCGCCGGCAACGTCGGCGCCACCGTCACGGGCCTCCCGATCCGGCCGCAGGTCTACCAGGAGATCTCGGGGGCGATCCGCTACACGCCGTCATGGCAGCGGTACGCGTCGAGCCCGGCGCTCGGCGGGGCCGCCACGTGGAGCGCGGTCACCACCGCGACCGCGACGTTCACGTTCAGCGGCAGCTCCGTCGCGCTCATCGCGCCGCTCGGCCCGATCCGCGGCGTGGCCAAGATCATCATCGACGGGGTCCCGGTGACGAGCGTCAACCTCTACTCGACGTCCGGTCATTCGCGGCAGGTCGCCTGGGTCCGATCGTGGCCGACCTACGGTCCGCATACGATCGCCCTGCGGGTGCTCGGGACGGCCCGCCACCCCCGGATCGACATCGACGCCTTCATCGTCCTCCGCTAGCGATGCGCGACCACGGAGACGGGTCGGTGCCACACCACCACCATCCGGCGCGACTGCAGACGGAGGAGGCGGTCCTCGACATCGGGGGCGACATCGGTGCGCTCATCCTCTACACGGACCCCGAGGATCGGGGCCGCGAGATCGAGGTGAGCCCCATCGCTGCCGACGGCGAGGTCGCCGGTCCGCGGACGCACACGGCCATCCATGAGCGTCTGGTTGGTGCGCGCACGGTGTTCGCCGGGCTCTACCCGCAGCTGCGGGCCGGGACGTACCGGCTCTGGGCGGACCGAGCCGGAGCCGTGGACACCGTGACGATCGTCGGCGGGCAGGTGAGCGAGGTCGACTGGCGGACGGGTTCGGAAACGGCGCAGACGGCGGGGACGGCGGAGCCCGACGCCGAGGCGCCGGGCTCCGAAGTTCGAGCGATCGAGCGGGGCGGAGCCTAGCTCGACGGCGTGTCGTACCCGTCGAGGGGTACGCCGAGGTACGGGAACTCGCTCGTGTAGCGATCGCTCCCCGGGACGGTCCCATCCTTGAGGAGCGCGGCCGCTCCATCCGGAGTGAACGACGGATCCACGAGCGGGATGGTCGCCCCGGCGACGGCGCGGAGCTCGATGGCCACCGTGTCGTCGAAGACGCGCCGGCCGTTCGGGAACCCGGCCGCGTCGCCGGCGATGAGCCCGATTGGGTTCGGGCTCGTGGATGGCGGGATCGCGAGGTTGAGGCGAAGCATGTCCGCCTGGGTGGACCGGGTGTAGTTCTGGAAGCCGGGGACGACGCCCGACGGGATCCCCGTGAGGAGGATCGCCTCGAGGTCGGCGCGCGGCTTCGTGTAGGCGGCAAGCTTCGGGAAGACGCCCGGATAGAGGACCGGCAGGAGCCCGGCCAGCTCCGGATGCGCGACGTACCCGGAGAACTCGCTGTCGCCCGAGGGCTGGAGGGAGTTCCAGCGGTCCTTGTGGGCCATCGGGACGATGACCTCATTGAAGAGTGGGTTGCCGAGGCGGGAGACCTGGACCCATGGGCCGCTCTCCGTCTGGGTGTCACGGTCGCGGATCTGGGCCTTGCGGCGACTCGCGCTCGTCCAGACCCCGATGACGGACCGCGTGTTCGCCACGTTGGTCGGGTTCATCCCGTCCCGTGTCAGCTGGGACTTCGGGACCTGGATGGCGATCGAATGGACGTTCGCGGCCTTCGTCGCGTCGACCCCGGGGGCGGCCATCGTGGGGATGAGGTGGAGGTTCTGGAAGGGTCGGAGGTCGCCGAGGTCGAAGATCGACCCGAGGTCCACGAAGAAGCCATCCCGGCGCTGGCCGGCGAAGACCTTGATGCCGCCCGGCAGGGTGTGGACGGCCGCCGCGGCGAGGGAGGCGTAGTCGGGCGTCGACCGCGGCCCGATGTTGACCGGCGGGCACGCGAGATGCTGCCCGAGGACGGTCGCCTTGCCATTGACGATCCGGACGACCGAGTAGAACTGGCGCCGGTTCCAGTTAGGGCTGTCCAGGCTGTCGATCGGTCCGGTGTTGTAGAGGAACGTGTTCGTGTTCGGGAGCGAGGTGGCGAACCGGAAGCGATAGACGATCTCCGCCTCGGTGTCCGCGTCGTTGTCGATCTTGATCTCATAGAGGACGTCGTCGCCGAACTCGTAGAAGTTCGGACCGCCGGCCGGGCCCTCGAAGGGGATGTAGTTGGCGATGATGGTCACGGTGTCCGGGGCGTCCGGGCTGACGAACGCGTAGAGGTCCGTGCTGTCGGCGACCGGATCCTTCGAGATCGCCGGCGCTTCGCGATGGGACGACATGGGGTCAGGCCTCCGATCCGGCGGTTCGGGCGCCGGCAAGGAGTCGGGAGACGAGCGCGCGGTCGCGGTAGACGACCTCGCGCGTGCCGACGTAGATGACGACCTCGCCCGTGGAGGCGTTCCGGACGTGGGCGACGACGTCATCGCCCACGGCGCTGAGGTCTGGCTCGAGGTCGCGGCGGCTCGGGGTGGCCGGCGCCGACGC
Organism: Chloroflexota bacterium; assembly: GCA_015478725.1. NCBI lineage: Bacteria > Bacillati > Chloroflexota > Chloroflexota bacterium. Next base: position 14,327 of record JADMIG010000007.1, read on the forward strand.
GCGGGCGATGCCGCCGAGGGCCGATGCACCGCCGGCCGCGGCGATGCCCGCGGCGGCGGCCACGCCGAGCGAGGCTGAGGTGAGGAACTTCCGTCTCGTGACGGGATCAGGCACGGGAACCCTTCCTTTCAGTGGCTGCATGGATGGCGCGGTGACGATCGTCCGGCCGTCCGCCCTCCCTTCTCCTGCTCGCGGTCCGGGATGATCGCGGGTCGACCTCGTATTCGCAGCGCCGGCCTCCATGGATCGCTCCCAGATTGCTGGGAGCGATATCCGCCCTCGGGTGTGCCAATCTCGGCGCCGCAGGGATCCGGTCAGCGTCGCGTGCCCACGAGGACGCACTGGTTCCGCGGAGGAGAGGGAACCATGCGGGAGCACCGATTCCGGCGCGCGGTCGCCGGACCTGCCATCGCCATGCTCGTCGCGGGTATCGGCGCCGCGGGGCCCGTCGCGGCGGCGACGCCGCAGACGTGGAACCTGGACGCGGGGGCCGGCGACGCGACCGGCGTCTCGGCCGCGAAGTTCTACACGCCGACGCTCACGATCGATGCTGGCGACACCGTCACCTGGAAAGTTGGCGGGAACGCCCACACGATCGCCTTCCTCGCGCCGGCCCAGGCACTCCCCGGGCCCGAGGATCCGAGCTCCCACGCCCCGGCCGGTGGCACCTCGTACGACGGCACCACGTTCACGAACTCCGGGATCGTCGTGCCCGCGCCCGGCCACAACACGTACTCCCTCACGTTCCCGACGAGTGGGTCCTACGCCTACCACTGCCTCATCCATCCGGGGATGTCCGGCAGCCTCACCGTCAATCCGGCGGGGACCGCCTATCCGCAGGATCAGGCAGCCGTCACGGCCGCCGCGCAGACCGCCGAGGCGGCCGACATCGCGACTGGGCACCAGCTCGAGACCACCTTCACGCCCACGTCGACGACCAACGCGGACGGCACGAAGACCTACTCGCTCGCCGCCGGCGTCGGAGCGAATGGGATCTCCATCCTCCGGTTCATCTCGTCATCGCTCCACGTCCGTGTCGGCGACTCCGTCACCTGGACGAACGTCGACAGCAGCGGTGAGCCGCACTCGGTCTCGTTCGGGACGGAACCCCACGGTCCCACCGCGAACGCGCCCGCCGGCGGCTCCACCTACGCCGGTGGCTCGGCGTTCGTGAGCTCCGGCCTGTTCCTCGGCGCACCGATCCCCGGTCCGCACGCGTACACGCTGAAGTTCACCAAGGCGGGTTCGTACAACTACATCTGTGTGCTCCATGACGTCGTGGGCATGGTCGGCTCGATCAATGTCGCGGCGACGACCACGGGCAGCAACCAGCCGCCGCCCACCTCGATGGCTCCCGTGGCGCCGACCGGTGGAGGCGGGTCGCCGTTGCTCCCGCTTCTTGCCGGTGCGGCCTTCGCAGCCTTCGTTCTCGTGAGTCTCAATCGTCGGCGGGTTCGCGCCGACTGACCTGCGGGCGGGGGGCGCGCCGCACATTGACCTCGACGGCCGGAACGGCGACGTTCCGGCCGTCGGCCGTTCCGGCCGGGTATCATCGGCAGCATGGCCGATCGCCCAGCCGCCCCGTCCGAGCGGGCTCCGGCCTGCCCGTTCGTCGCATATGAGGATGATCGCGACGAACGGTCGGATCGTCCGGACCGCCGCCATCGCTGCTATGCGGAGACTGTCCCCGCCCCGCGCGCCATCGCCCACCAGGAATCGTTCTGCCTCTCCTCGACCTTCCCCACCTGCCCGACATTCCAGGATTGGGCCCGGCATGAGGCGGCGAGGCCGCGCACGATGTCGCGGCAGGATCAGCGGGCTGGGGATCGCGAGGACGCTGCGATGGCCGGGCAGGTGGGAGTGATCGCATCCACCGAGGCGGCGGGTCCGGACGACGTCCCTGCGGCCGGCCTCGATGTTCCCGACTCGGCGGCGCGCTCGGAGGATTCGCGTCCGTCGGGCACGGCGAGGGATTGGGCCGGGCCGCCCCCGTGGCTGAGCGCGCGATCCGCGGCGCGGGGCAGGCCTCCCCTCGACTCGAGGCCGGGAGCGACGTCCGCCGCCGCGGCAGTCCCCGACGCAGACCCGGACGCGACCCCGGCTCGGGCGCCGGCGGACCCTGCGGCTGGACTCGCTGCCTCGCGGTGGCTCGCCGACGTGCAGCCCGGCGACGAGGGACTCGATCTCGCGGCCGGTGAACACGGCCGGGCATCGCCGGGCACGTCGTCACCGACCGCTCCCGGCGCGGGGGGCGCCGAGCGGGCGGCTGCACCCCGCGATCCCATCTGGACGACACCGATCGTTGCCGTCGACGCCGAGCCCCTCGCTGGAGTGCCCCACAGGGACCTCACCGAGCTCGTCTCGAAGACACGATCCGGGGGACGACGTGCAGTGCGACCGCCATCGACGCGCCCGATCGTCGGTCAGGCTCGGCCGGTGACGAAACGCCCGCCCGAGGAGGAGGGGCCGAGCTGGGAGCGACCGCGGCGGTTCGAGGCCTACCCGACGCTGCGGACCCGGGTGGGGATGCCCGCGATCCCACGGATCGCCGTCGCCGCGATCGCGCTCGTCGTGGCCGCTGTCGTGCTGTTCATGGCCCCGGCGCTCTTCTTCAGCAAGGGCGATCAGGCGGTCGTGGCGACCCCGAGCCCGAGCGTCGCGCCGAGCGTGTCCTTCGCACCGACCTCGACCCCGGCGCCCACCGAGCTGACGTACGTCATCAAGGCGGGCGACACGCTCGGCCGGATCGCGAGCCACTTCAATGTCACCCAGACGCAGCTGCTCCAGGCCAACCCGCAGATCAAGGACCCCAACAGGATCGCCATCGGCCAGGTGATCGTCATCCCTGGCTCCGCGGCCTCCCAGGTCATCGTCTCGGGGCCCACCGGCCCGAGCGTCGCCCCCGGCGCGTCATCGTCCACCGGTCCCTGAGCGGGTCGCGACGATCCGCCGGACCGGCCTCAGCGTGGGGCGAGGTTGATCGCGGTGATCCGACCCGCCTCGACGCGGAAGGTCGCGTCGATGTGCTGCGTCGGCGCTCCCGGTCTGAGAACGAGGATGTCCGCTTCGTACGAGGTGCCGGTGTCGCGAACCTGACCCGGGATCATCTTGAGGCCCTTGTCACCGCGGATGAACCAGCCGCCGACCCGATCGCGCCCGCGGAGCGTCTGGGCGCTGTCGCCGACGTGCACGCGCATCTCCGCCATCTCGTCCATGAGCGCGACGGCACCCTCGCGGTCTCCCGCGTTCAGCCGCTCGAAGAAGACGTCCATTGTCTCGACCGCACCCATCGGGTCGGAGTGTAGCCGACGGGCGGCTTGGTGCCTGGAGCGTAGCCCTCCCGCGAACGTTCAGCGGAGCCCGGCCACCTTCCGCCCGAAGTTCGCCATGCCGAGGATCGTCGACACGACGCTCACGACGATCGAGCCGAGCAGGGCCGCGATGAGCGCCTCAGAGCCGAGCGTCGGGGGGAAGCCGCCGACGGTGAATGGGATGGCGAGGCCGGTCTTGGCGATCCAGGCGACGAGGAGGAAGAGCGCAGCGTTGATGACGAAGGCGAACAGGCCGAGGGTGACGAGCGTGATCGGGAACGACAGCGCCCGGACGATCGGCTTGACGTACGTGTTGACGAGGGCGAAGACCAGCGCGACGATCCCGACCTTCACCCAGCCGATCCCGAGCGGCCCGAGGATGAGGTGGATGTTCGGGATGATCTTCGCCGCCACGATGAGTGCCACGGCGTTGATGACGATCCGAACGACCCAGTCGATCATCGGCGATCCTCCGACTCCGGCCGACGAGGATCGAGCCGAGCGGCTCGACAGCGTCGGATGCGCTCGATGATGATGGCAGACGAGCCTGCAGCCGTCTGCCGGCCGATGCCACCCTGCCGGGAGGATGTTCCGTGACCACCTTCGCCGATCGCGTCGCCGCCTGGCTCGACGAGTTCCTGGCCCTCGACCCCGTGAGCGCCACGGCCATCGGCGACCACCGTTCCGACGATCGCTGGCCGGACATGACGGAGGCGGGACGCGCCGCCCGCCTGGCGTTCGCCGATCGATGGCTCGATGAGCTTGGGGCCATCGACCCCAGCGCCCTCTCGCGGGACGACCTCGCCGACCGAGACGTCCTCGTCGGCGAGCTCGCGGCGATGCGGTTCCGCGATACGGATCTCCTCGAGGACCGCTGGGATCCGCTCAGCTGGGTCTATCTCCTCGGCGGCGGACTGTTCCCGTTGCTCGCCCGCGGATTCGCACCGCTCGCGGTGCGCTTGAACGCTGCCGCCGGTCGGCTCGAGGGGATCGCGGACGTGCTCGCTGCGGCTCGTTCGCAGCTGGTCGGGACCGCCGGGCGGCCGGTCTCGCGCCTGCACACGGAGACGGCGATCAGGCAGCTCGCCGGGATCGGTGAACTCGGCGACGAGGCGCTCGCGGCTGCCGAGGGCGCGCCCGACGATCCTGCGGTGGTGGCGATCGTGCCCAGGATCCGGACCGCGGTCACCGCCGCGCGCGAGGCGCTCGCGGCCTTCGAGACGTACCTCGGCGAGGTCGTCCTGCCACGGGCGGAGGGCGAAGGTCAGCTCGGTCCATCGCTGTTCGAGGCGAAGCTCCGCCACACCCTGCGGAGCGACCTCGGGGCGACCGAGATCCTCGCCCGCGCGGAACGCGAGGCGGCGACGGTCCGGGCCGAGATGATCCGCATCGCCCGGACGCTCTGGCCGGCATGGGTCCCGGACCGGCCACTGCCCACGGCGGACAAGGCCGGGAGTGCCGCCGCCGCGGAGCAGGCGATCGTCCATGGCGTCCTCGACGCCATCGCCATCGAGCATCCCCGGACGGACGAGCTCCTCGACGCCTGCCGCTCGGAACTGACGCGGATCGAGGCATTCTGCCGGGATCGCGAGATCATCGGGCTCGCGGACGAGCCCCTCCAGATCATGTGGACCCCGGTCTTCCTGCGGGCGTTCGGCGGCGCGATGCTCGACTCGCCGGGCCCGCTCGACACGGGCGAGAAGGCGTTCTTCTGCATCACCCCGATCCCGGACGACTGGACGGCCGAGCAGGCCGAGAGCCGCCTTCGCGAGGACAACGATCGACACATCCGGGTCCTCACCATCCACGAAGCGGTGCCCGGGCACTACCTCCAGGGTGTCTACGCCAACCGCTGTCGATCGCTCCCCCGGACGGCCCTCTGGTCCGGTGTCTTCGCCGAGGGCTGGGCGGTCTACATCACCCAGGTGATGATGGACCTTGGCTACGGGGCCGAGGATCCGGCCCTCATGCTCGTGCACTGGAAGTTCTACCTGCGGGCGGCGATCAACGCGGTCATCGACGGCCGGATCCATGGTGCCGGCATGACCGAGGACGAGGCGGTCCGGCTCATGATGGACGACGGCTTCCAGGAGGAGTCGGAGGCCCGCAACAAGTGGCTCCGGGCACGACTTTCCTCGACCCAGCTCTCGACGTACTTCGTCGGCTCGGTCGAGTTCTGGGAGATCGAACGCGAGGCCCGCCGTCGGGCGGCCGTCGCATCCGGCGATCCACGTGGCGCTGCCTCGGTCCCGGAGCCGCGTGTGGTCGGCGGCTTCGGTCCGACGCCCGGCTTCCGCTACCGCGAGCACCTCGAGACGGTCATCTCGCACGGCACGCCGCCGCTGCCGATCCTCCGCCGACTCCTCTTCGACTGAGGAGTGCCGGGCCGATCTACCGGTCGATCGACAGGTCGGTCCGCCCGGCACGCGGCCGGCGCGGGCGGCGGCGCGTGGGCGGCCGCGCGGCGAGCGCCGCCTCGACGAGGTCGACCCGATAGCCGCTCGCCGCGGCGGCGCGTTCGATCGCCTCGAGGTCCGCCGTCAGGGTGGCCCGTCCGGAGCGGCGACCCGGCGCGGGGTTCGCCGCCGACCCGGCCCGGGCGAGAGCTGTCACGAGGGCCACGCCCTCCGCGGTGAGCCAGTCGTGGCCGTCCCACGGATGGACGCCGAGACTCGCCGCGAGGTCCGGGTCGCGGAGCCATGTGCGCAGTCGCGTGGCCGGACCGCCGCTCGCCGGCCGTTCTCCCTGCCGGGCGAGCGCGAAGAGGAGCCATGTGCGGTGGACGGCGGTTCCGGCCAGCGCCCCTTGCCCCATCGCGTCGAGGGCCCGCTCCGCGGCCGGCCCGAGTCGCAGCTCGCTGAACCACGCCCGGTTCGTCGCGGACGCATCCACGGCGTCACCGAGCCGTCCGAGCGGCGCGAGGATCGCCCACACGCGAAGCGCTGCGGCGGTCGCCGGGTCGACCACACCCGCAGGCCGCGTCGCCGGTCGTCCGCGCCCTGGGCCGCGGGAGAGCCGATCCACCGCCTCCGCCGCCGTCCGGATCGCCGCGACGACCTCGCCGTCGGTGGCTCCGCCGGCGCTGCCGGTCGCCGCCCGTATGGCGGCCACGAGCGCGGGCGCGCTCTCGATGTGGGCCATCGTCGCAGCCAGGGCGCCGTGGAGCGGGGCGAGCTCGAGGTCACGAAGGGCGCCGTCGAGCGACGGCGTCCCACTCCCGCCGAGCGACGCGGCGAGGCGGGACCAGCGGCCGTCGAGGTCGTCGACCACGGTCGCCCAGTCGGCGTACACGCGATAGTCGTAGGCCTCCACGTCGACCGCCAGGCCGTCGCGGACGATGTCGCGCGCCGGCCAGAGGTACTCGCGACCTGTCCGAAGCTCGCGGGCGCGGATGAACGAGGACGCGAGTCGCCCGTCATCCGGATCGCCGCGCCAGAGGTCGAGACCGTCGGCGAGCGTCCGTCGCCGGAGCGATCGTTCGCCGCTGGCCGGATCGGCCGCCGAGTAGCCGACGGAGTCGCGGATCCGGCCGCCGATCCGCGCGAACCGGTTGTGGTAGACGACGAGCGAGCGCTCGCCGCGCGGACCCAGATTTGAGTACGCGAAGACGTCCTCCCGCACGCTGCCGTCGTCGCCGACGACGTCGTAGAGGAGGAAGTCCTTCGACCCGGCGAACCATGCCCGGCGGTGGAGGAGCGGGACGATCTCGCGCTCGTAGCGAGCGCTTAGGCCCTCGTCGGCGGGCTCGTCCCAGGCGGCCCGCCCGAACTCCATCCCGTAGCGCTCGCGGAAGCCCTCGAACTGGCCGTGGCCGAGCATCGGCAGGCCGGGCATCGTGGCCATGAGGGTCGCGACCCCGAAATGCTTGTCACCGGTCCCGAACTGCTCGACCGCGGTCTTCTCGTCCGGATTGCTCATGAAGTTGACGAACCGGCCGAGGATCTGCGGGTCGAACTCGAGGGTCTCCCGGACGACCCGCCGGTACGTCGCGTTGTCCTCGTCGCGGAGGAGATTCATGAACGCGCTGTTGTAGACCCGGTGCATCCCGAGGGTCCGGACGAAGTAGCCCTCCATGAGCCAGAACGCCTCGGCGAGGAGGAGCGTGCCCGGCGCCTCGGCGGCGACACGGTCCACGACCTCGCGCCAGAACTCGATCGGGATCGCCGCCTCGAAGTCGCGCTTCGCCATGGCGTGCTCGGCTCGCGACGGGATCGCCCCGTCGCTGCCCGGGAGCGGATGCCAGAGCCGTTCGATGTGCCGTTTCGCGAGCACCATCGCCGCGTCGAAGCGGATGACCGGAAACTGGCGGGCGACGTGGAGGATGGTCTGGACCACCGCCTCGCGGACATCCGCCCGGAGGAAGTCGAGCTGCGCGGTGTCGTTCCACGGGAAGCTCGTCCCATCGTTGCCGTGATAGACGTACCGCTCATCACCGGTCCAGCGATCGGCCCGCTTGAAGACGACCGCGGCGTCCGAGTCGTCCCAGTAGTGGTCCTCGAGCACGATCGCGACCCGCTCGTCGGAGGACAGGTCGGGGCCGTTGTACGTGTAGGCGGGGAACGGTGGCCGCGGCACGGACAGGAACCAGTCCGGATGCTCGGCGACCCACCGCGAGTCGATCCCCATGTGGTTCGGGACCATGTCGCTCGCGAGCCGGACGCCGCGGGCGGCCGCGCGCGCAGCGAGGTCGGCAAGGCCCGTGGGTCCGCCGAGGTCCGCTGCGATGACGTAGTCGTCGAGGGCGTACGCGGAGGCGAGCGCGTCCGGGTTGCCGCGACGGCGCTTGATCTCGCGCGAGGCCCGGCTCCGCTCCCACAGCCCGATGAGCCAGAGCCCCGTCACGCCGCGCCGGGCGAGCCGGTCGAGCTCCGCATCCGGGATCGCGGCAAGCGAGCGGATCTCGCGTCCGTACGATCGCGACAGCTGGTCGAGCCAGACGTGGGTGCTCTTCGCGATGAGGACGAGCTCGGGCATCCACGCCACGTCGTTGCTGAACCGCTCCGGCTCCGGGTCGGGCGCGAGCCCGCCGTCGCGGTCGAGGCCGAGGTGGAGGGCGCCGAGCCCACCTCCCGGTCCAGGGGTGGCCCACTGACGGCCGAGACCGGCCGCCTCCTCCGCGATGACCCCGAGCCCGACGATGAGCCGGTCGAGCAACCCACGACCGCGGCCGCCGCCGAGGAGCGCTGCCCAGCGGTCGCGGATGTACGCGAGCTGGCCGGCGAGCGAATGGGGGGCCGCCCCGGCAGGGGCGCGGAGGAGGCTGACGAGATCCTCGCCTTCCGGGCCGATCGGCGCGGCGGTCGCGAAGTGGCGGGTCAACGCCGCGACGACGTCGCCGTAGCGGGCTCCCGGCGCGCGCGTGAGCGGCCGGTCGTCCACGAGGACCCGGAGATTGCCGAGCGCCGGGTTCGACGCGACGAGCCACGTGAGGAGGAGCTCCCGGATCGCCGCCTCGTCGGGATCCTCGGGCGGCGGGAAGGTCGCCCGGTGGGCAGCGAGGGTCGCGTCCGTCGGCGGATCGCCGATCTCCGCCCGCACGTCGCGCACGGCCGAGGCGAAGGCGGTCGGGTCGATCTCATCGAGGTATCGCTCCACGACGACGCGGTGGACCTCGTCGAGGAGGCCAAGGGCGAGGACGTCGCCGGCGACCACGCGCGCGCCGGGCCGGGCGAGCGCGAATCGATGGGCCACGTCGCGGGCCACGACGGGCTCTGCGAGACGGACCGGCTCCACCTCCCGACCGTCGCCGTCGAGGGCGAGGGTCGCCCGCGCCGCGGCGGCGAGACGGATCCCGTCGGCGATCGCGGTCCGGGCCATCAGGCGGTGCGCGTCTGGACGGCCGCCGTGCGTTCGGCCTGGGCCCGTTCGATCGCCCGCCGGAGGAGCTCGAGTCCCGATGGGTCGAACTCGTAGAGCCACTCGCGGATCCGTTCCGGTCGTTCGAATCGCGTGTCGAGGCCGAGGTTGAGCGCCTCCCGGGAGAGGAGGATGAGATCCGCCTCGCGGTCGATGCGGCTCATGTCGCCGTCCGCCTCCAGGGAGGCCATGACGACGGCGACGCCGGTGGTGCCGGAGATTGCGAGCGTCTCGCCGATGTTGCTCGCGCCGCGCGCCGAGGCGCAGACGAGGCCGACGGTCGCTCCCGGCGCCAGGGCGGCGATCTCCTGGACGAGCTCGACGTAGCCCGGCCCCACGAGCATCGCGACCACCGGAACGCGACCGGCGACGAGCGCCTGCGCCTCGTCGGCGTGGAACGTCGTCGTCGCGACGAGGTCGTAGTGGAAGCGGTCGAGCCGCTCGGAGAGCTCGTCGAGGAGCGTCCCCTCGGCCGCGACCACGTCCGGGAACGCTGCCGCGATCCGTTCCGCGTCGTACGCGGCATCCGCGTTCGTGCACTCGGCGAAGAGGACGTTGACGTGTGGCCCCGGCCGCTTGCGCTCGGTCGCCGCGCCGAACGTCGCCGTGGCGACCTCGTCGGCGGTGAAGCCCGCCTGGGCTGCTCGCCGGATCATCTCGGCGACGAGGCCGGCGAGGGCCTCCGCGCCGCGACGCTGCGGCGGTCGATCGGCGACGTGGGTCCCCGCTCCGTGGCGGCTCGTCACGTACCCCGCGTCGGCCAGCCGCTTGTATACCGCCCGGATCGTGTTCGGGTTGACCCGGAGGGCCGCGCCGAGCTCGCGGACCGGGGCGAGACGGGCGCCGGGCAGCAGCCGGCCCGAGTCGATCTGGTAGGCGAGCTGCCAGTAGATCTGGGTGGAGATCGGGACGTCCGAACCACGCTCGACGTCGAGCGGGCTCGACGTCCGCGTCGCCGGCGAGGCCGCGACGGACGGCGGGGTGGAGTCGACGGACTCAGCCGAGGGCTCGGGGGGGGCGGGTGGTGACTCGTGTCTTGACACAGTACGCTGGTCCAAGTATCGTTCCACTTGGCCTAGTCAACTATAGCAACAGGAGGCGTTCCCGATGAACGCGCTCATCATGCTCGTCTTCATCGTCGCAGGTCTCGCCATCCTCGGCGTGGTCGCGGCGACGCTCGGCGTCGACTCGCGCTTCGACTCTCGCGACCCGCACGCACCCGCCGATCCGGTCGGACTCTTCTGATCGGCGGACCCGGCCTCGCCGGGTCCCTGAACCGACATACCCCGCGCCGCCCACCCGGCCGGCGCATCCTCTCGTCAGCCCGTGGTTCGCAGGCCACGGGCTGACGGATTCCCGGGCCATGACGGGGTCGCCCGCCTGGTCGATTCAGCTCCGGTCCCGATCGCGGCTCGTCGCAACCAGCTGTTCGACGGTGACCGACCGGCGTTCGCCCGGGGCCAGCCGCATGGGCCAGACGGCGACGAGGGCGCTTCCCTGGTAGGTCCGCTCGAACCCGTATTCGGAGTTCGAGACGGTCTCGATCGGCGACCACCAGACCGCTGCGGCGGGTTCGATGGATGTCGTCAGTCGGAGGCCGACATGGTCGTTGCCGCTCGCGATGCGGGTCGTATCTCCCCGCTCGCCACCACCGTCGTGCGCCGTCCGTTCGCCGTCGATCTCGTAGAAGGCGGCGGGATTGCCACCACCACCGAGCATCATGAGCGCCCATTCGACACCGAGGTCGGCGACCGCCTCCGTCGCAGAGCGGTTCTCGAGCGTGACGTGGAGCCGGATGGTGGGCGCGCGCCGATCGCCGTCGAACGTGATGCGCTTCTCGATCCGGAGGGTGCCGCCGTCGCTGTCGAGCCGGACGTCCCGGCCGAGGACGATGGCGCCTTCGCCGAGGTGGACGACGTCGTACGCGCCGTCACGGGCGTCCGCGAGCTCCTCCGCCCGTGCCTCGGCGAAGGCCAGTGCGGTCGTTCCGGGCGTGAAGAGGTGGACGAGTCCGGAGCGGCGCTCGTACCCGTCGTAGCGGACGTGGGCGGCAAGGCCGGGTTCGCGCGCGCGCACGACCTCGTGGATGGACGACACCGCGCCGCCGTTCGTGCCGTTGCCGGGCTCGACCGCCTCCGCCGCGGCGCTGGCGGCGCGAGCCGCCGCGGCGTCGGTCTCGATGAGCCGGACGTGGTACGCCTCTCGCCGGCGACGAAGGACGGACGTGAGGGCGTGGCGCACCGGCCGGATGTCCCACGACGCGATGCCGCCGCCACCGGCCGGATCGACGACCACGACCTGGCCCGGCGCGGTGACGAGGATCTCGGCGACGCCGTCGAGGTTCGTGTCCGCCCGCACGATCCCGTCGACGACGATGCCGGACGAGCGGGCGACCGCGTCGGCGAAGTCCTCCGCGGCGATGAGGTGCTCGTACGTCGCGAGCCGCATGTGGGTGATGTAGATCCCGCCGAAGACACCGTGCCAGTAGCAATCGTTGCTCTGGCCCTGGAGCAGCTCGGCGGTCGCGAGGTCCGCCAGGCGGCGGATCTCCGGCTCCCCGTCGTCGGCGAGCTCGTGGGCACGGGCGACCTTGTCGGAGGTCCGAAGCATCTGCTTGTGGAGCTCGTTGATCTCGCGGTACTTGACCTGGAAGTTGCGCCAGAAGCCGCCGCGAAGCCAGCGCGCCTCGGGCCGCCCCTCGCGCTCGGCCCGGACGAGCGCCGCCTCGAACACCGTACCCTCGTCCACCGGAAGCGCCCACTCGCCCATCTCCGCGTACGAGGAGGTCGGGATGTAGGCCCGGCCGACGGGCCGCTCCCGCTCCATCCACTCGCTCGGGGTGACGAGCTCGAGCCACGTGGCGTTCGCGGCGAGGGCGCTGAAGAATCGATCCACCCACTGGCCGGCACCCCAGCAGTGCTCGAACGTGCCGGGCCACGAACCGAACTTCTCGCCGTCGTCGCCCATCGTCCCGAGCAGGTGGCCGTCGTCCGTGGCGTGATCGCGGAGGTAGGCGATCGCTTCGTCGACGTCACCGAACGGGAGCCGATAGCGGAGGCCCTTGTCCGAGGCGAAGATCGTCAGGAGGCGGCCCTGATCGTCCGTGGTGTAGGTGCCCCAGAGGCGCGATTCGTCGATCGACGCGGCCCGCAGATGGGTGTCGTCGAGGATCGTCCAGCGATAGCCGGCGTCGACGAGGCTCACCGGCAGGTCCGGCTCCCAGACCCGCTCGGCGAGCCAGGCACCGTGAGGCCGGCGACCGCCGATCCGCTCGATCGCGTCGGCCATCCGGATGAGCTGGGCGAGGCGATCCCGCTCGGGGAGCGAGGCCAGCACAGGCTCGTAGTAGCCACCGCCGAGGAGCTCGACCCGGTCGGCGGCCACGAGTCGACCGAGGCGCTCGAGGAACTCGGGCCGCTCGGCGGCGAACCAGTCGAGGAGGGCGCCGCTGTAGTGGAGGGCGAGGCGGACGTGGGGATGGCGCTCGAGGGCCGCGACGAGCGGCTCGTAGGCCCGTTCGTAGACCTCCGCGATGACCCAGCCGAAATTGCCGACGGGCTGGTGGTTGTGGAGCACGAGGGCCAGGGAGACGCGATGCCCCATATCGACTCCGTGTTTTCCGAGCGGACACCTTGACGGCCGACGGACGACCTGCTAGCCTCCCCTAAACCGGTTTGCTAAACCGGTTTGGTGCGGTCATGATACACGTCCCTCGAGGGCCGCTCACCCGTTTTCGCAGCCGCGTCGTCTCGCTGACGCCAGGGATCGACGACCGATGGAGGTTGGCGACCGCGTGGATCACCTGACCCGGCGCCCGACCATCTCGGATGTTGCCGAGGCAGCGGGCGTATCGAAGACCACCGTGTCGTTCGCCTTCAATCGACCGGATCGACTGGCGGCGGAGACGGCGACCCGGATCCGATCGGTGGCCGACACGCTTGGTTACCGGCCGCATCCGGTGGCCCGGATGCTCTCCCAGGGACGAACGGGGACGATCGGGGTCCTGACGCCGCAGGCGCTGGCGATCGTGTTCGAGAACCCGTATTTCGGGACGTTCAATGCGGGCGTGGCGGCGGCGGCCGAGGCAGCCGGATACGCCCTCCATTTCATCTCCCCGCTGCAGGGCTCGCTCGCCCGGGCGGTCGGACGGGCGACCGTCGACGGGGTGGTGGCTGTCGGCCTGTCAGCCGATCACCCGGAGGTCGAACAGATCCGCCGCGCCGGCCTGCCGATGGTGCTCGTCGACTCGACCGCGTTGCCCGATCAACCGTCGATCGAAGTCGACGACGAGGGCGGGGCACGACTCGCGGCGGAACACCTGCTCGGGCTGGGCCATCGCGCGTTCGTGGTCCTGTCCATCGAACCGTCGGAGCGGGCCGGCGGCGAGGACCCCGACGGCGTCCCGGCCCGGCGACTGCGCGGCTATCGAGCGGCGCTGGCGGCGACCGGGATCGCCCTCCCCGATGAGGCGATCGTCACCTCCGAGGCGACGATCCCGGGCGGCGCCGCGTCGTTCGCCGAGGCCTGGGATGCCGGCCAGCGCCCGACCGCCGTCCTGGCGATGAGCGATGCGACCGCGGTCGGGGCGATGCGGGCGGCCCGCGCGCGGGGCCTCCGCGTGCCGGCGGACCTCAGCGTCGTCGGCTTCGATGACGTCGACCTCGCCCGCTTTGCCGACCCCGAGCTCACGACGATCCACCAGCCGATCGCCCGGAAGGGCGAGGAGGCCGTTCGCCTGCTCATCGCGATCCTCGGCGGCGCGGCTGGCGCGCCGATCCACGAAACCCTCCCCACCCGGCTCGTGGCCCGCGCGTCCACGGGGCCCGCGCCGATCGACCGACGCTCGGCCGACTGAAGGAGGTGCCCACGAGCCATCTACCGGTCGATCGCCGTCCACGCCCTGCCATCGAGCGATGGCGAGGCCTCGCCCGGCCGAACGAACAGCGCGTCCCACCGCCGACGCGGACCGAAGATCGGTCCGGGCGGCAAGGCCACATGACGGAGGAGGTCCCACCAGGATGCTGAGGAACACTCGATTCGGCGCACTCATCGCCGCAGCGGCGATGGTCGCCACGGCGTGCAGCGGCGCCGCCACCCCATCGCCGAGCGGGAGCGCCGCCGCGTCCGCCGCGACGTCCGCCCCGCCCTCGGCCGCCACATCGGCGGCGGCCAGCCCGAGTACGGCAGCCCTCACCGGATCGTTGACGATCTGGGAGGCATACGGTGCGTCCGGCTCGGCCGAGAAGGACGCCTTTGACAAGATCGTCGCGGCGGTGATGGCCGCCAACCCCGGCCTGAAGGTCACGGTGACGGACGTTCCGTTCAACAACCTCTTCACGAACTTCGAGACCCAAGCCGCTGCTGGCGCGGGGCCGGACCTGTACATCGCCCCGAATGACAACCTGCCGACCGAGGCCCGCGCCGGGCTCCTCGTCGACCAGAGCTCGCTCGTTGCGACGCTCAAGGCCCCGCCGTACAACACGTCCGACGTCGCCATCAACGCGGCGACGGTGGACGGCAAGCTCTATGAGATCCCGGAGTCGATGAAGGCCGTCGAGCTGTTCTACAACAACTCGATCCTCACCACGGCGCCGGTCACGACCGGGGACTGGAAGGCCAACGCGAGCAAGCTCGGCTGGGTCTATGGAGCGAACGGTGGCGGCGCCTACTACCTGTGGGGCATCTTCTCGTCGTTCGGCGGGACGATCATGGATCCGAGCACGGGCAAGTGCACCGCCACCAAGGGTGGCGTCGCCGACGCCCTCAAGTGGCTGCAGGACATGAAGGCCGCCGGGATGCACTTCTACCAGAACGACAATGACGCCAAGGCGGATCTCATCTCCGGGAAGATCGCCGGCTTCATCGACGGCCCGTGGCAGTCGGGCGACCTGTCCAAGGCCCTCGGCAGCAAGCTCGCCGTGACGGCCGGGCCGAGTGGCCCGGGTGGCGCGTGGGCTCCCCTCACCGCTCCGGACGGCTTCTACATCAACTCCGCCTCACCGAACAAGGACCTGGCTGCGCAGTTCGCGCTCCAGTTCCTCCTCCCGGCGAACGAGCAGATCTTCGCGAACGCCGGTCACCTGCCGGCGAACACGACGCTCCAGCCGTCCGATCCGATCGCCCAGAGCTTCGCCGCGCTCATGCCGAAGGGCTTCCCGCGGCCGACGCTCAAGCAGCTAAACAACTACTGGGGCAACTTCGGCAACGCCCTCGTCGCCGTCATCGACAAGGGCACCGACCCGAAGGCCGCCGTCGCCACCGCCTGCGCGGCGATGGACAAGGCGAACGGCCTGTAAGGGAGGCGCCCCACGGCGTACCCTCGAAGTCACGCGCTCGGTCGGGGCGCCGGTAAACCGGCGCCCCGACCCACATCCTGCCGACCGCGGAGGAGGATCGTCATGGACGCGAAGAGATCGTCGAGATGACCGCCGCCGCCGCCAGTCCCGGGGCGCTGCCGCGACGATCGGTCTGGCAGCGGACGCGGGACAGCCGGACCGCCTACCTGTTCCTGCTGCCCGCGCTGCTGGTGATGGCGATCATCACCTTCTACCCTCTCGTCTTCCAGGTCTGGATGTCGTTCACGGACTACGGCCTGACGAACCTGCGCTACAACGCGCCTGCCCCGAACTTCGTGGGCCTCCAGAACTACCAGAGGATCCTCGACAACAACATCGTCCTCCCGAACTTCGATTTCCTGCGGATCCTCGTCTTCAACCTCTTCTGGGCCCTGTCGAACGTGGCCTTCCATCTTGTGATCGGGGTGGTCGTCGCGCTCGTCCTCAACATCGAGGGTCTCCGCTTCAAGCGTTTCTATCGCGCGATCTACATCCTCCCGGTCGTCATACCGCCGATCATCGTCGCCACGGTCTGGCGGAACCTGTTCGATCCCCAGTACGGTGCGATCAATCAGATCCTCAGCGGCGTCGCCGGCATCCTGTTCAAGGCACCGCCGGTGACCCTCGACTGGTTGAATCAACCGAATCCGATCGTCGCCCTTGGACCGTTCATCCTGCCGCTCGCGTACTTCGCGCTCCTCGCGGCGAACGTGTGGCTCGGCTGGCCGCTCAATTCGGTCGTCGCGACGGGTGCACTCCAGAGCATCCCGCGCGACCTCTACGAGGCGGCGGAGATGGACGGTGCTGGTTGGCTGCAGAAGTTCAGGACGGTGACCCTGCCGTTCCTGAGGCCGGCGATGCTGCCCTACGCGATCTACGGTTTCATCATCACCTTCAACCTCTTCTACCTCTCGTACTTCATGTCCGGAGGCGGTCCATTCGGGCAGACGGAGCTGCTCGTGACGATCGCGTACCGCCTCGTCTCCGAGCAACATTTGTATGCGGTCGCGGCGGCGTTCGCGATCTTCGAGTTCTTCATTCTCCTCGGGATCACGCTCATCACGAACCGGTTGGGGAAGGCGACGGCCCGCTATGACGCTTGACATGCGATCCCGACCCACCGAGCCCACATGGAGGTCGAAGCCATGACGTCCCAGGCGGTCGCCGCCGAGCGCGGCATGAGCCGGCCGCTCGCCGACGCGCACATCGCGGGAAGGCGGCGGCCCGGCCGCTTCGGGCGGCAGCTCGTCCTGCAGCTCATCTGCATCGCGATCGCGGTGACGGTGCTGTTCCCGATGGTCTGGATCCTCGCGATGTCGCTGGATCCGCGGAATATCTCGCGTCCCGACTCGCTCTTCCCGCCGGGCGCCTCGCTCGACGCCTACGCCAGAGTGATCGCGCGGCCGACGTTGAATCCCGTGTCGTTTGCTCGGCTCGCACTCAACAGCGTGATCATCGCCCTCCTCATCTCGGCCGCGAGCGTGTCGATCGGCGTCCTCGCGGCCTATGCGTTCTCACGGCTCCGGTTCCGCGGGCGGGAGATCCTCATGATCGCCATCCTCGCGGTGCTCATGCTCCCGGCCGTCGCCGCGCTCGCGCCGCTCTTCGTCATGTTGGGGAAGTTCCAATTCGGGACGTTCAACCTCCGCTCGTCGCTCTTCGGTGTGGCGCTCGCGGTGACGGCGAGCCAGCTGCCCTTCGCGATCTGGAACATCAAGGGCTACCTCGACACCATCCCGAAGGAGCTCGAGGAGGCCGCGACGGTGGATGGGGCGGGTCGTTTCCAGGCGTTCCGCTACGTCATCCTTCCGCTCGCGACACCGGTCCTCGCGGTCACCGCGTTCTTCGGCTTCATCGCCGGCTGGACCGAGTTCCAATTCTCGTTCCTGTTCCTCGTCGGCGACACCAACCTCTGGACGTTGTCGATGGCGCTGAACGGAATGGTCGGACAGTACGCCGCGAGCACGCCCTGGTCGCAGTTCGCGGCGTTCGCGATCCTCGTCGCCCTGCCGGTCATGGTCGTCTACATGTTCCTCCAGAGGTACATCGTGTCCGGGCTCGCCATCGGCGGCGTGAAGGGCTGAGCGAACGAGGATCGAGCCGAGCGGTCGCCCTGCGAGTGCGCGCCCGGAAGCTGGCGGTCGTCATCCTGGCGGCCGTCGTCGGCGCCTGCGCTCCGCTCGCGTCGGGCAGCCCCGTCTCGCCGGCCGGTCCCGGTTCATCGAGCGCAGCCGTCGTGTCCGCCGCACCCGGAGGAGGATCCGCGGCGCCGCCGTGTCCGGCGTCGGCGGCCGAACCGGTCCCGGCCCTCGGCCAGCCAGGCTGGTGGGTCGACCGGGTCTTCTACGAGGTCTTCGTGCGGAGCTTCGCCGACTCGAACGGCGACGGCGTCGGAGACCTCCGAGGCCTCATCTCGAAACTCGACTACTTGAACGACGGGAATCCTGGCACGACGTCCGACCTCGGCGTCACCGGACTGTGGCTCATGCCGATCATGCCGTCGCCGTCCTACCACGGGTACGACGTGACCGACTACGAGGCGGTGAACGCCGCGTATGGGTCGTTGGCCGACCTGCGGACCCTCGTCCGTGAGGCGCATCGGCGCGGCATCGCCGTCATCCTCGACATGCCGTTCAACCACACCTCGAGTCAGCATCCGTGGTTCGTGGACAGCCGAACCCCCGGCTCCACCCACGCCGATTGGTACGTATGGGCCGACAGTCCGGGCGGGACGAACTGGTTCCCCGACGGCAAGCGCTTCTACTACGCGGCCTTCGGGCCGAACATGCCGGACCTCAACTTCCGGGACCCGGCGGTCACGGAGGCGATCGATTCGATCGCGTCCTTCTGGCTCGGCGACGTCGGCGTCGACGGCTTTCGGCTCGACGCCGCGAAGTACCTGGTCGAGGACGGTGCGGTCACCCAGAACACCCCCGAGACGCACGCCTGGCTCGGTTCGTTCCGCCGGACGGTCGAGGCGACCCATCCGGGCTCGCTCCTGCTCGGCGAGGTCTGGGACACCTCGGCGACGAGCGCGAGCTATGTCCCGAATGCCCTCGACATGACGTTTGACTTCGGGCTCGCCGGGGCGTACGTGGCTGCCGCCAACGGCGGACAGGCCTGGGGCCTGGCCGGGATTCTCGGGCGCGTGGTCGCCCTCTATCCTCCGGGCGGATTCGGGGCGTTCCTCACGAACCACGACATGGACCGCCTGGCGACGCAGACCGGCGGCGACCCGGCGCGGATGCGACTGGCCGCGGACCTCCTCCTCACCGGGCCGGGCGTGCCGTTTGTCTACTACGGCGAGGAGATCGGGATGAGCGGCGCCAAGCCGGATCCACGGATCAGGACGCCGATGCGCTGGACGTCGGCGCCGCGGACTGCCGGATTCACGAGCGGCACTCCCTGGGAGCCGCTGTCGGGCGATGCAGCGACGATCGACGTCGCCGACGAGAGCGCCGATCCCGGCTCGCTGCTCAGCCACTATCGGACGCTCATCGCGCTGCGGGCGGCGCATCCCGCATTCGCCCACGGCACTCTCGTCGTCGCCGGGAGCTCGTCGGGGTCCGTCCTCGCCACGATCCGCCGGTCCGCCGATGAGACGCTCCTCGTCCTGGCCAATCTCGGGACGACCGCCGTCACGAACGAGACCGTGAGCCTCGCCTCCGGGCCGCTCTGCGGGACTCCGGCGGTCCGCGTCGTCTATGGCTCGGGCGGCGTGACGGGTGATCCGCCGTCCCCCATCATCACCGCGACCGGCGGCCTCGCTCCCTACCGGCCCATCGCGAACCTCGCCCCCCAGAGCGTCACGGTCCTGGCCTTCGGTCCGTGACGGTCGACTCCGGATCGGCCAGCCCCGCCCAGCACCGCTCTCGACCCCATCAAGCAGAGGAGACCATGCCGCACGGATCGATCGACACGCCCGCCTGGGTCCGCGACGCGGTCTTCTATGAGATCTTCCCGGATCGCTTCGCCCGGAGCCGGCGGGTCCGGCAGGCCGGCGAGTTCGAGCCGTGGGATGCGCCGCCGACCGCGCATGGCTTCAAGGGCGGCGACCTCCTCGGCATCGCCGAACGGCTGGCGGAGCTTGCCGAGCTCGGGATCACGGCGCTCTACCTGACGCCGATCTTCTCGTCCGCCTCGAACCACCGCTACCACGCCTACGACTACCTCGTGGTGGATCCGCTCCTCGGCGGCGACGCCGCGCTCGGCGAGCTCCTCGACGGGGCACATGCGCGGGGCATGCGGGTCATCCTCGACGGGGTGTTCAACCACGCCGGCCGCGGGTTCTGGCCGTTCCACCACGTCCTCGAGGCGGGTGGCAACTCGCCGTACCGCGACTGGTTCCTCCTCGATTCGGAGGTCCTCGCCGGCTCGCGCGAGCTCAATGCGTACCCGGACCGGGGCGGACCCACGACGGCTCATGCTCCGCTCGGCTATCGCGCCTGGTGGGGCCTGGCCGCCCTGCCGAAGCTCAACGTCGCGAACCCGGATGTCCGCGAATACCTCCTCCGGATCGCCGAGCACTGGCTCCGCTTCGGGATCGACGGCTGGCGGCTGGACGTTCCGGCGGAAATCGACGATGCGGCGTTCTGGCGAGAGTTCCGCCGCCGCTGCCGGGCGGTGAACCCGGACGCCTACCTCGTCGGCGAGATCTGGGACGAGGCGCCGGACTGGCTCCGCGGGGACCGGTTCGATGCCCTCATGAACTACCCGCTCGGGACGTCCATCCTCGGCTTCGCCGGCGGCGACGGCCTCGACCGCGCGGTCGTCGATCGCCACGACACGTACCGGCGGATGGTCGCGCCGCTCGACGGGCCGGCGTTCGCCGCCCGGCTCGCCCACCTGTTCTCGGTCTACGACCCGGCGATCACCGCGGTCCAGCTCAACCTCATCGGGAGCCACGACACACCACGGGCGCTCACCGTCCTCGGCCGCGACCGGGCCGCGATGCGGATCGCCACGATCCTCGAGCTCACGCTGCCGGGGGCGCCGTGCATCTACTACGGCGACGAGATCGGGATGGAGGGCGGCAACGACCCGTCCTGCCGGGGTGCCTACCCGGTCGATCCGCTCGCCGGCGACCGCGACCTCCGCGCGTTCACCCAGGCCGCGATCGCCGCCCGGCGGGAGCACCCGTCGCTCCGGCGCGGCACCGTCCGGCCGCTCGCCGCCGCCGACCGCGCCGTCGTCCTGCTCCGCGAGGCGGACGGTGGACGGGCGATCGTCGCGGTGAACGCGGGACCGGGGCCGGCGGACCTGACGTTCGACCTCCCGGATCGGCCGTGGCGGGGATCGCGGCCGGTCGGACTCCCGGGCTGGGAATCGCGGGACCTCGAAACGACCGGCGAACGATCGAGGATCGTCATCGCGTCCCGCTCGGCGTCGATCGTCCTCGAGGCCTGACCGGCCGGCCTCGGGCGCCCTCCTGCCGGGGAGCGCTCAGCCGGCCTCCGTGACGATCCGCTCGCGGCCGGGAGCGGCGACCGCGACCCCCGCCGCCGGCAGGTACATCCGCTCCGTGTACTCGTGGAGCATCCGTGTCATCGAGAACCGCCAGATCGTGCTCGCGATCGACGCCCGCATGAGGGTGACCCAGGCTCGCGGGAGCCCGCTTCGGTCGCGGTCGTAGTAGCGCGGGACCACCTCCTCCTCGAGGATCCGGTAGAGGTCCGTGGCGTCCGCCCAGTCCTGGGCACCCTCGTCCGGGTTCGTCTCCCGCCCACCGATCGCCCAGCCGTTCGAGCCCGTCCAGCCCTCGTCCCACCAGCCGTCGAGGACGCTGACGTTCACGACGCCGTTCGCGGCCGCCTTCATGCCGGACGTTCCGGACGCCTCGAGCGGCCGGCGCGGGTTGTTGAGCCAGACATCGACACCCTGGACGAGGAAGCGGGCGATCCGCATGTCGTAGTCCTCGAGGATGAAGACGCGACCGCGGAGCTTCGACGATCGTGATCGGGCGAAGATCTCCTGGATCACCTGCTGGCCCGGTCTGTCCGCCGGATGGGCCTTGCCGGCGAAGACGACCTGGACCGGCCGCTCGGTGTTCCAGACGAGCCGCTCGAGGCGGTCCATGTCGCTGAAGATCATGCCCGCCCGCTTGTACGTCGCGAAGCGCCGGGCGAAGCCGATCGTCAACGTGTCCGGGTCGAGCACCCGCTCGAGCTCCTCGAGCACGGACGGTGCCTCACCGTGGCGGCCGAACTGGGCCTGCAGGCGGCCGCGGGCGAAGATCGCGAGCTCGAACTTCTGGCGCCGGTGCGCTTCCCAGAGATCGGCATCGGGGATCCGGTCGAGGCGCTCCCACCAGCGCCGGGCGTCCGTCTTCCCGTCGAGATCGTCGAGGTCCGCATCGAGATAGCGGGAGAAGAGGTCGCGCAGCGGCCGGCCGAGCCACGTGGGGCTGTGGATGCCGTTCGTGATGCCGGCGATCGAGCCGTTCATGACGCCGTGCCATGTCGCGTTCGCGGTGGCCGCGTGGAGCTGGCTCACCGCGTTCGCGGCGTTCGTGAGGCGGAGGCTGAACGCGGTCATGTCGAACTGCTGGGGATCGCCGTCCACGCCGCGGCCGATCTCGAGGATCCGCGCGGTCGGCACGCCACCGGTCCCCGGCCGGCCGTCGCCGTCGAGGAGCGGTCCGGCGACGCGTCGCACGAGCTCCACATCGAACCGCTCGTTGCCCGCCGAGATCGGGGTGTGGATCGTGAAGACACTGTCGCGCCTGACCCGGGCGAGCGCCTCGTCGAGCTCGAGACCGGCCGCCACGAACTCGCGAGCCCGTTCGGCGAGGAGGAATGCGCTGTGGCCCTCGTTGAGGTGCCAGACCGCCGGATCGATGCCGAGGGCACGGATCGCCCGGACCCCGCCGACGCCGAGGACGAGCTCCTGGTGGAGGCGCATCTCGCGGCCCCGGACGTAGAGGATGTGGGTGATCGGGCGGTCCGCCGGATCGTTCTCCGGGGTGTCCGAATCGAGGAGGAGGACCGGCACCCGGCCCACTTGGGCGAGCCAGACCGCGATCGTCAGCGTCCGCCCGGGCAGCTCCAGCTCGACGGTGAGCAGATCGCCCTCCGGATCGACGACCCGCAGGAGCGGATGGCGGGTGAGGTCGAAGTCCGGGTAGGCGTGCTCCTGGTGGCCGTCCGCGTCGATCGTCTGGCGGAAATAGCCCTGGCGGTACATGAGCCCGATCCCGACGAGCGGGAGGGCCATGTCACTCGCCGACTTCATGTGGTCGCCGGCGAGGACGCCGAGGCCGCCGGAGTAGATGCCGAGGCTCTCGTGGAACCCGTATTCGGCACAGAAGTAGGCGATCGGACCGCGGAGAGCGGCGGCGTGGCGCCGATGGAACCAGTGGTCGGCGCCGTTCGCCATGTAGCGGTCGAAGTCGCCGATGACCGACTGGTACTCGGCCATGAACGCCGGATCGTCGAGGAGGTGGCCCCAGACGACGGAGCCGGACAGGACCGGGATCGGGTCGCGGTAGCGGGCCCAGGCGGCCCCGTCCACCCGGCTGAAGAGGTTCTTCGCCGCCGGGTGCCACGACCACCAGAGGTTGTACGAGAGGCGGCGGAGGCCCTCGAGCTGCGGCGGGACGCGGAGGGTCGCACCGGGCAGCGTCGGTATGCGGACGATGGAGTCCATGGCCGCGAATGATACGGCCCGCAGCGGCCCGCTCGGCCTGTTGACGGCCGCGCGGCCCGCGCGGCCCGACGCGCGCTCGCTACCATGCCGCCATGCGGATCGCCTTCATCGCCGCCGAGTGCGAGCCCTGGGCCAAGACCGGCGGCCTCGGCGATGTCGTCGACGCGCTCGCGCGGGCGCTGCCGCAGGCGATCCCCGGGCCGGACGGCGCGCCGGTGGACGGGCCGGTGGACGTCTTTCTGCCGCGCTACCGGAGCGTGGCGGTCCCGCCGGGCGAACACCCGACCATCGTCGTCCGCGTCCCGGACCCGCTAGCCGTGCACGGCTCGACGGAGATCCGGGTCCTGTCGATCGCCGGCGACGGCTACCGGCTCCGCCTCGTCGATCACCCGGCGGCGTTCGACCGGGACGGCCTGTACGGCCATCCGGACGATGCGTGGCGCTTCGGGATCCTCTGCCGGGCGGCGCTCGAGGCGTTGCGGAGCGACGCGGCGGCTCCCGGGGGCGTCGCCGTCGACGTCCTCCATGTCCACGACTGGCATTCCGGTCCTGCGCTCATCGAGCGGGCCGGCCGGCTCGCGGCGGATCCGGTGATCGGCCGGGCGAGCGCCGTTCTCACGATCCACAACCTCGCGTACCACGGTTGGGTGCCGCTCGCGGACCTCGGCCAGCTCGGCCTCGCGCCGGGCGACGGCATCGTGGCCCCGGGTGCCGTCGGCGTCGACCTCCTCTGGGACGCGATCGAACGGGCCGACATCGTCAACACCGTGAGCCCGGGCTTCGCCGTCGAGGCGCTGACGCCGGAGTTCGGCTTCGGCCTCGATCCCACCCTCGTGGCGAAGGGCGATCGCTTCGTCGGCATCCTCAACGGCCTCGACACCACCCTCTGGGATCCGGCGACGGACGCGGACCTCGCCGCGCCGTACGACCGATCCGATCGGTCCGGGAAGGCCGCCTGCCGGGCCGACATGCTGCGCCGGCTCGGGCTCGATCCGGCCGATCCGTCACCCGTCCTCGGGACGATCGGGCGGCTCGATCCGCAGAAGGGCTTCGACATCCTCGCCGACGCCGCCCCGCGACTCGTCGACGGTGGCGCGCGGATCGTCATCCAGGGGAGCGGCGACCCGATCATCGCCGGCCGGCTCCGGGCGCTCGCCGGGGCTCGCCCATACCAGGTCGCGTTCGTCGAGCGATTCGACCGCGCGATGGCGCGCCGGATCTACGCGGGCTCGGACCTGTTCCTCATGCCGTCGCGCTTCGAGCCGAGCGGCCAGGGTCAGATGATCGCCCTCCGTTACGGGACGCCGCCCGTCGTCCATGCGACCGGCGGCCTTCGCGACTCGGTGATCGACGAGGACGACCATCCTGGCCACGGGACCGGGTTCACGTTCCGGAACGCGACGCCCGAGGGCCTCATCTGGTCGGTCGGCGAGGCGACCGAGCGGTTCGAGGCCCGCGCTCCCGGGCCCACCGGCTGGGACGCCATCGTGGACCGCGCGATGGCGGTCGATTTCGACTGGCGGACCGGCTCGGCGCCCCGCTATCTCTCGCTGTACCGCCGGGCGATCGAGCTCCGCCGCGCGGCCCTCACTGCGCGACGCGCGCGGCCGCGTTCCACGATCCGTCGGCGAACCGCCACGGTGAAGCGCGGCGGCGCCTAGAATCGCGGCCGACCGATCGGCGCCCGGGGGAGTCCGAACGGCGCCCGAGCGCGGAGGATCCCATGTCGAACCAGTTCGTCGTCCAGCTTTCCAATCGGCCCGGGGGACTTGCGACGCTCGCCGAATCGCTCGCCGCCCGGGGGGTCGATCTTCGCGCCATCGGCGGCGGCGGGATCGGCGATCTCGGCCACATCATCCTCACCACCGCGGACGACGCGGCGACGCGGGCCGTCCTCGAGGAGGGTGCCTACACGTTCATCGAAGGCGAGTCGATCCTCGCCGAGGTGAACGATCGGCCGGGCGGCATGGCGACGATCGCACGGGCCCTCGCGGACGCCGGGGTCAACATCTACGGCCACCTCTTCCTCGGCCGATGGGGCGACCGGGCGATGTTCGCCTTCGTCGTGGACGATCCGGTGACGGCCCGCCCGATCCTCGAACGGAAGGGCTGAACCCGGGCGGTCAGCCGATGAGCCGCGCGATGGCCGGTGTGGCCGGATCGATCCACGCCAGGCCCGGGACCGAGGCAAAGGCCTGATCGGCGGAGACGAGCGCCTCCGCGCCGCGACCGAGCGCTACCGCAGCGAGCACGGCGTCGAACGCGCCGAGCTCAGGGTGGCGCTCGAACAGCTGAAGGCCGCGCTCCTGGTCGTCCGAGGTCGTCATGAGCGGGCTCAGGGCGGCGACGTAGTGACGCGCGATACGCACGGCGTCCGACCGCGATCGGCGGCGCGCCCGGATGTGCGTGAACTCCTGGATCGCCTCGATCGTGGTCGTCGCCTCCAGACGCCCCTCCGCGTGAGCCGCCAGGAGGCGGCGGCAGGGCTCACGAAGGGGATGCTCCTCGCCGACGGCGTAGGCCAGGACCGTCGTGTCGAGGAGGATCATCCCGAGCGCTCGCGTGCGTCGTCGAGCTCGCGTCGAAGCTCACCCGGTTGCGCGGGCACCGGCATCGGCTCGGCTGCCAGGATCTGCGCGATGGCGCTCCGGCGGAGATCGGCGTCCGCCGGGAGCTGGTCGATCGCGTCGCGGATGACCGCGGCCACGGAGACTCGACGGCGCTCGGCCTCAGCGGCCACCTTGCGGTAGCGCGGCTCGTCGAGAAGGACGTGAACGCGGCGTTCCAGATTGCGCATGTGCATACGCTAGCACATGAAAGTCCCCCACACGCGGGCGACCGGGTCGGAGGAGCCGGCGAGAGGTCGCGGGAGGTCGATAGACTGCGCTCGATGATTCGCGTCGGTTCGATCGTTCTCCGCGTCGACGATCTGGCGCGCCAGACGCAGTTCTGGGCAGCAGCGCTCGACTACGTGCCGCGCGAGGAAACGAGCGACGATTTCGTGCTGCTGCGCCCGAGGGACGGTGTCGGGCCGAACCTCTCGCTCGATCGGGTGCGCTCGAAAGTGCAGGTGCCGCCTCGCATCCATCTCGATCTCTACGCCGAGGACCAGGCCGGCGAGGTCGAGCGGCTCATCGCACTGGGTGCCACCGAGGTGCACTGGGACAAGCGCCCGGCGGACGCTGACTACGTCATCCTGGCGGACCCGGAGGGCAACCGCTTCTGCATCGTGGACGCGGGTTGAGGCCAGCCCGCGACGCGCCCGCGGATCGTCCCGTCGCGGACGGGATCAGTCGCGGATCAGCCCTGGATCGACCCGTCGTCGGGCGCGATCCGGCGGATCTCCGAGACCGCATCGAAGCCGCGATCCGGGCTGACGATCTCGCGGATCCCCTCCTCGAGGCAGGTCGCCACGTGGACCAGGTCGCGCGCCGCAAGCGCGGTGTAGCGTCCGACGAGGTCCGGCATGCGTCGCATGACCGCATCGGTGATGGGCAACACGGGGGCGAAGAGATCGAGTGCATCGCGCGCCATGGCCGCGCCCACGTCCGGGCGCCGCAGGGCGCTGAACCGATGCAGGATCTCCTGGATCACCTCGGCCGAGGTCACTGCCTCCAGGCGTTGCTCGGCGACGCGGGCCAGGAGACGCTGACACGGGTCGCGCAGCGGGTGTTCGGCTCCCGCCGCGTACATGATGATCGCCGTATCAACGAAGACGGTCATCCGCGTCCGCGGTCCGCGCCTCGTACGATCTCGTCCTTCATCCGCTCCCAGTCGTCGACCGGCGCCCCGATCGAGGTCAGCGACTCGAGCGCTTCCTGCCGGGGGCGGGCGCGAGGCAGCGTATAGGCGTCGACCGCGTCGCGGATCACCGCCCCTACCGAGCGCCTCTCCCGTGCCGCGATGCGCACCAGTCGTGCCCGCTGTCCGGGCGTCAGGAGCACCTGGGTTCGTTCGGTCAACATGCACAGACTATAACATGTGACCTGACCAGCGTCGCGGTGGACCGCGGCTGACCCCGATGTGCGCGTGAGCTCTATGTCCGTGTAGTCGGCACCCCGAGGCCCACCGGGCAGCTCACCCCGGTGCTGTGGTCCGGACAGTAGCCGTTCGGGTTCTTCTCGAGGTACTGCTGGTGGTAGTCCTCGGCGTAGTAGAACGGGGCCGTCGACACCTCCGTCGCGATGCTGCCGTAGCCGGCCTCGGTGAGTCGTTCCTGGTAGGCGGCGCGTGACGCCTCGGCCACCTGTCGCTCGGCGTCATCCGCGACGACGATGAGCGAGCGGTATTGCGTCCCAACGTCGTTGCCCTGGCGCATCACCTGGGTGGGATCGTGTGCCTCCCAGAAGACCTTGAGCAGCTGTTCGTAGGAGACCTTCGCCGGGTCGTAGACCACGAGGACGACCTCGGCGTGGCCGGTCGCGCCGGAGCACACCTCGCCGTAGGTCGCGTTCGACGTGTAGCCGCCGGCGTACCCGACCGCGGTCGAGACGACGCCCGCCGTCCGCCAGAAGTCGCGTTCGGCACCCCAGAAGCAGCCGAGACCGAAGATCGCGGTCTTCGTCCCATCCGGGAACGGCGGGACGATCCGTTCGCCGCTGACGAGATGGCGCTCGGCGACGGGCATCGGGTCCGGTCGGCCGGCAGGGGCGGACCCGGGGGAGGGCATGGACGGCTGACGTCGGAAGAGGAACATGGCCGCAGTCTACGCGGCGTCCGTGACGGTCCGGTGACCAACGGGCGCGAGATCGCCGGCGACGAACAAGCGCCGATCGCGGCCGACGAGCTTCAGCCGATCGCGCCGTGGTACCGCGTCTTGAGCGCGGCGATCCGCCGCCAGGAGGCGTCGATCCGGGCCTCCGTGATCCTCCCGGCTGCGACGGACTCGGCGATCATGGCGATCGTCGTCTCCACGATCTCGGCGTCGTACAGCTGCTGGTTCGCGATCGTGAGTATGTCCGTCCCGGCGAGGATCGCCCGCTCGACCGCCGTCTCGTAGCCGTAGACCTTGCGGAGCGCGCCCATCTGGAGGTCGTCGCTGAGGACGACCCCCTCGAATCCGAGGCTCGTCCGGAGGAGACCGTCGATCACTGCACTGGACAGGGACGCGGGATACGTCCGGTCGAGCTTCGCATCGAAGACGTGGGCGACGAGGACGGCGTCCGCCGCGCCGGCGGCGACGATCGCGCGGAACGGCTCGAGCTCGGCGGGGGTCCACGTCGTCGTCACGTCCACCCAGCCGAGGTGGCTGTCCGCGGTCGAGGAGCCGTGGCCGGGAAAGTGCTTGATCGTGCCCGCCACGCCGGCGTCGTGGAGGCCGGCGAGGAACGCGAGGCCCTGCCGCGTGACGACGGCCGGATCCGCGGAGAAGCTCCGCTCGAGGGCGCCGATCGCCGGGCTCGTCGGGTTGACATCGACGTCGACGACCGGAGCGAGGTCGAGGTCGATCCCCGCGGCGGCGAGGGTCTTCCCGATCGCCCGGGCACGCTGCCGCGTGTAGGTCGCGTTGTCACGGGTGCCGAGCGCGGCGGCCGAGACGGTGGCGGGGAAGCCCCGGGCCGTCGTCAGGCGGTCCACCTCGCCACCCTCCTCGTCGATCGCCACGAGGAGGGGGACGTGGGCCACCGCCCGCAGACCGGCCACGAGGGTCCGGAGCTGTGCCGGCGACGCGACGTTCCGGGAGGAGCTGCCGCTCGGGCCATCGGTGTCGAAGAGAAGGACGCCACCGAGCCCGCGCTCCCGGATGTCCACCACGGTCGTGGCGGCCTGCGCGACGGTGAGGCCACGGAACCCCACGAGGAGCATCTGGGCGATCTTCGTCCGGAGGTCCGGGCCGGCTGGCACGACGATCGTCGGCGAGGCGCGGGTCGTGGACGGCGAGGCGGTCGCGCCGGGGCTTCCCGACCCTGCGGGGGCAGGTGATCCGGACGCCGCGTCCGCGCAGGCCGCGGCGGCCATCGCGATGACCGCGGCCCCCGCCAGCCGAAGGAACGAACGGCGCGAGAGGACCTCGGGCGGTCGTGGGCGCAGCGGGCCGGCGGGACTCACCGGGTCATCATCGACGCTCCGCGACCGTGCGGTCCAGAATGGGATCCGGCGCGTCTCGTCAGCCGTCGCCTGGAGGGAACCTGGGATGCATCTCGATCGCCGGTTCGCGAACGCCGGCGTCTTCCTCGTGGCCCTCGGTGCCGTGCCGCTCGCCCTGCAGGCCGGTGCGATCGACGCGTCGAACGTCGCCGACGCCTGGCGCCTCTGGCCGATCCTCCTCATCCTCGCCGGCATCGGGATCCTGCTCTCGCGGACGAGCCTCCGAGCTGCCGCCGGGCTCCTCGCGGCGCTGACGATCGGCCTCATCGGCGGCGGCCTCATCGGCGCCGGATGGCCAGGCTTCGGCGCCATCGGCTGCGGTGGTGGTTCGGGCGGCTCGGCGTTCACCTCGTCGACGGGCGATCTCGGAAGCTCCAGCGCGTCGGTCGACCTGACGGTCGGCTGCGGCGATCTCCAGGTGACGACCCGGCCCGGCACGACCTGGTCATTGAGCGGCACGAGCGCGGATGGGCGGACGCCGGCGGTGTCGGCCGATCCCTCGTCGCTCCGGATCCAGAGCCAGCGGGGCGGGGGCTTCTTCGACCTCGGGGCGGCACGGTCGACGTGGGATCTCGCTCTCCCGACCGCACCCGCGCTCGATCTCGGGCTCACGCTCAACGCCGGAACCGCACGGCTCGGTCTCGGCGGCGCGCGGCTCGGCTCCGTCGACGTGACCGTGAATGCCGGATCGGGCCGGATGGACCTGTCCGGGGCGACGGCCCTGGGATCCGTCGGGGCGACGGTGAATGCCGGCGAGCTGCTCATCGGCCTGCCGGCCCAGAGCGCCCAGGGGTCGTTCACGGTCAACGCCGGGCACCTCGGGATCTGCGTCCCGGCCGGGGTGGGGCTGCGGGTCCAGACGAGCGGCGCCCTCGGTGGTAACAACCTTGCCGACCGCGGTCTGGCAGGTAGCGGCGACGTCTGGACCACGCCGGGCTACGACGCTGCGCCGGTGAAGATCGACATCGACGCGACGATCAACGCCGGGAACCTCGAACTCGACCCGAACGGAGGCTGCTCGTGAACGACCGCCTGTATCGCTCGACTTCCGACCGGATGCTTGCCGGGGTGGTGGGTGGGCTCGCCGACCGGCTCGATCTCGACCCGTCGCTCGTTCGGGTGGGCTGGGTCCTCCTGACGATCGTGTCCGGCGGCATCTTCTTCGTCATCTACATCGTCATGTGGCTCGTCGTTCCGGAGGAGCCTGAGGGCTGGATGCCGGGCTGGGCGCCGGGAGCCCCGGCCGGACCGGGTGAGCCGGGCGGGCCGGCGATGGCTCCGGGCTGGGCGCCGGGAGCCCCGGGCGGGCCGGCGATGGCTCCCACGGTGGAACCCGGTGCCACTCCCGGACCCGGACCGGCAGGCGGGCCGAGCCCGGTCGGAGGCCCGCCCCTCGCGGGCCCCGGTCCAGCGGGTCCCTCCGGCCCTGGGTGGACCGCGGGGCCTGGGTGGACGGCGGGACCGGCTGGTCCCGGTTGGACGGGCGGGCCCGATCCGTGGAGTCGACAGGCCCGCCGTGAGGCCCGGCGCGCGGCCCGTCGCGCGCGACGGGATTCAGGAAGCGGCGCCCTCGTCATCGGCGTCATCCTCATCCTCGTCGGGGCATACGCCCTCGCCCGAACCTTCATCCCGCAGCTCCAGCTGGACCGCTACTGGCCGGCCGCCCTCGTCGTCCTCGGCGTCGTCCTCATCGCGGGCTCGTTGCGACGGGGCGGGCCGGCGCCGGGCTGAGCCGGTGCCTCGGCGGAAGGCTCGGAGGCCTGGCGGCGAAGCGCCAGGCCGGCTCAGAGGCGACGCCGGCCGGAATCGAGACGCCGGTTCGGCCCGAACTCCGCTAATCACTCCCGGGGGACCGTTACGCGACTCGGCAGGGTCCGTGCGGCCCCCGGCGGCACCCTTTCCGGGCCGGATTCCCACGATCCGAGAAACCGAGCGGTCCGTTCATGCACGTCGGGGCATGAGCGCCGGAATCCGGGCGTCGGTTCCTGGATAGCGCCCGGCACGCGAGAGTCAGGCCGGATTCGACCTCACCGTACCGGCCCGAGCGGGTCGCGCTCCAGGGCGAGTCGCCGATCCATTCGCCGAGCGGCTTCCTCGCGCTGCTCGAGCGCTACGGGCAGTAGGGGCCGGTCGCGAGGGACCGGTCGCGCCCGCGCGGTGTCGTCGGCTACGATGGCGGCCGCGCGGGAGTAGCTCAGTCGGTAGAGCGTCAGCCTTCCAAGCTGAATGTCGCGGGTTCGAGACCCGTCTCCCGCTCCACGCTCCTGTTCATCGACGACCTGCCCAGCCGCGTTTGCCAACAGCGGCGTGAGCGGTAACCTGCTGATACCGCTCACGCTGGAGAGACCGATGGACAAGCTCTACTACACTCCCAGGGAAGTCGCGGTGGCCCTCGCCATGAGTGATGACGCTGTTCTCGATCTCATCGACCGGGGCGAGCTTCCAGCGTTGCGGGTGTCGCCTCGGATCATCCGCATTCCCATCGCGGCGTTCGACCGTTGGCGAGCCGGGCTCTCGCCCAGGCGTCGGCGTGTCGCCATCCGTTCGGCCCCCAGGAAGGTCGTGATCGGAGCTGGTGAGAGGCTGCCGGAAGGAGCTCGGGCGCTGAGCCAGTGACCGCGCCCCGATCGCCTCGGGATCCGACCCCCCGCGTCAGTGGACCCGCGACTCCATCCCGGCCCAGAACGGCTCGCGGAGCTCCGCCTTGAGGACCTTGCCGGTGCCACCCTTCGGGAGCGACTCGCGGAACTGGATCTCGCGGGGGACCTTGAAGACCGCCAGCCGGCTCCGGCACCAGGCGCGGAGCTCCTTCGCCGAGACGGTCGCATCCGGCTTGCGGACGACGAGCGCCACGGGCACTTCGCCGCGCGCGTCGTCCGGGGCGGCGATGACGGCACATTCGAGGACCGCCGGATGGGCGCCGATCGCGACCTCGATCTCGACGGACGAGATGTTCTCGCCGGCCGAGATGATGATGTCCTTCGAGCGGTCCTTGATGAGGAGGTAGCCGGCGGCGTCCATCGTGGCCATGTCGCCGGTGTGGAGCCAGCCGTCGCGGATGGCGGCGGCGGTCGCCTCCGGGTCGCGGTAGTAGCCGTCCATGACCGTGTTGCCGCGGACGACGATCTCGCCGATCTGCTCACCGTCCGGCCGGACGTCGCGACCTTCTCCGTCGACGACGCGGATCCGCACGCCGGGGATCGCCCAGCCGGTCATCGCCTGGCGCTCCACCCGCCGCTCCGGCGGCTCGGCCGCGGTGAGCGCGGTCCGCGGCTGGGCGAGGGTGATGATCGGGGAAGTCTCTGTGAGGCCATAGCCGACGATCGCCCGGACGCCGAGCTCGGATTCGAGCGAACGGATGAGCGCCGGCGAGGCGGGCGACCCGCCGACGATGACCTGGCGGAGGCTTGAGAGGTCGTACCGGCTACGCTCGCGGTGGTTGAGGAGCGCGGTGAAGATGGACGGCACCGCCAGGAGCCGGGTGACCCGATGGCGGGCGACGAGCTCCATGAGGGCGGCGGGATCGAAGCGGCGGAGCATGACGTGCCGGCCGCCGATCATGGTGAGGAAGTGCGGCGTCCCCCAGCCATTGACGTGGAAGAGCGGCACGACGTGAAGGACGACATCGTCCTCCGTGAACCCGAGGCCGAGCTGGGCGGCGAGGCTGTGGAGGTAGAGCTCGCGATGCGTCATCGCGACGCCCTTCGGAAGCCCGGTCGTGCCGCTCGTGTAGAAGAGCTCCGCCATCGCGTTCTCGTCGATCACCGGATGGAGTGGCTCGGTGGATGCGGAGGCGAGGAACGCCTCGTACTCGTGGTCGGCGATGCCGTCGGACTCGCCGTCGAGGATGACGAAGGCCGGTCGGGACGCGAGCTGCGGCCCGATCGATTCGACCAGCGGCCGGAAGTCCGCGTGGAACGCGACGATCCGGGAGCCGGCGTGGTCGAGGATGTATGCGATCTCCGCCGGCGCGAGGCGGATGTTGATCGGGTTGAGGACGGCCCCGGCCTCGAGGACGCCGTAGTAGGCCTCGAGCAGGTGGTGCGTGTTGTAGGTGATGAAGGACACCCGGTCCCCGGCCTCGACGCCAAGGAGCCGGAGGGCGTTCGCCAGCCGATGGGTCCGCTCCGCGAACGCTCGGTACGTGTACTCGCGATCCCCGTCGACGACGCCGATCCTGTCGCCGAAGAACGTCTCCGCCCGGTCGCGGAACTCGAGGACGGAGAGTGGGACGAACACGGCGAGCCTCCTTCGCGGTCACGATACTCGGCCCGCGGGCGCGTCACCGAACCATCGCGACGCCCCCGCCGGGGCGGCTCGCGGACGGCTCGTCCGTCGTCGCCCACGGGACGATCTGGCGGTCGAGCCACTCGGCCGGCTCCATCCGTGGCCGGATGAGCGCGGCCCGACCGTCCCGGATCGCGACTTCCGCCGGCATCGGGTGGGAGAGGAACAGCGGCATCGACTCGGCGAATCCGTAGGCGCCGACGTCGAGGACGGCGACGAGATCGTCCGGCCGTGGGGCCGCCATGACGGTCGACGCGGCGAGCACGTCGAGCCCGGAGCAGAGCGGTCCGGCGATCGTCACCCGCGTCGGCTCAGCGGCACCGGCTGCCCGGTCCGTGAGCCGCTCCCCGGTCCGGGGCAGGAGCCGGATCCGGTGCTCCTGGCCCACGAGGACCGGACGGAGCAGGTGATTGATCCCGCCATCGAGGATCGCGACGGTCGAGCCGTCGACGGCCTTCGTGTCGACGATTCGGGCGACGTACGTTCCGGCCGGGCCGACGAGATACCGCCCGGGTTCCACGAGGATCCGCAGGCCTCGGGTCGCCGGGTCCGCGGCGACGCGCTCGGTGAGTGAGGCGAGGCGGCGCGCCAGCTCGTCGAGATCGAGCGCTCGTTCGTCCGGCCGATACGGGATGCCGAGCCCGCCGCCGACGTCGACGAGCCGGAGGCGGAAACCAGCCTCCGCGGCCATGGTCCGGCCGAGGTCCACCACCCAGGCCGCGTGGTCGGCGAGTGCCGCCGCGTCGAGGACGTTCGAGGCCCCGAAGGCGTGGATCCCGAGCGGCTCGAGGTGCGGCGACCGGGCCGCCGCGACGGCCGCGGCCCGCAGGTCCGCGAGGCCCATCCCGAACTTGCCCGCCCCCGCGTCACCGACGATCCGGAGGCGCTCGAGCTGGGCCGCACTCGGGACGGCCGCCCGAAGCAGGACCGGGACGCGCCGCCCGCTCTCCGCCGCCAGGCGTTCGAGGCGCTCGAGCTCGCCGGGCGACTCGACGGTGATCGCCCGAACGCTCGCCTCGACAGCGGCCCGCAGTTCGTCGGTCCGCTTGCCAGGGCCGGTCACGACGATGCGCGACGGGTCGATCCCCGCCCGACGAGCGGTCTCGAGCTCGCCGCCCGACGCGACGTCCGCCCCGAGGCCGAGCGAGCCGAGGAACGACACGACCGCCAGCGCCGGGTTCGCCTTCACCGCGTAGGCAAGCTCGAACGCCGGCGGGAGTGCGGCGACGAGCGCGGCGACCTGCCGCTCGATGACGGCGAGGTCGTAGACGTAGAGCGGCGTGCCGAACGTCTCGGCCAGTGTCGCCAGATCGGTGGGTGCCGCCACCTCGATCGCCGCCGGTGCCGTCATCGGAGCGCCTCCTCGAGCGCCACCCGGGCGTCCGTGCCGGCGTCGCGGTACTTCACGACGAGGGCGGTCGAGACGGACAGGCCGTGCGTCCGGGCGAACGTCCCGTCGAGCGTGCGCGATCCGGGGACGACGACCGCCCGCGGCGGGATCGCGAGCGGCGCGTCGGCCGTGCCGGTGAGCACGTCGTCCGTCGTGAGGTCGTAGAGGCGCGACGTCCCGGTGAGGATCGTCCCTGCCGCGAGGACCGCCTCGGCCCCGACGAGGACACCCTCGAAGAGCCCGCACTGGGCGCCGACGAACGCGCCATCCTCGACCACGACCGGCCGTGCCCCCGGCGGCTCGAGGACGCCGCCGATCTGGACGCCCGCGGCGAGGTGGACGCGAGCACCGATCTGGGCGCACGAGCCGACGAGGACGTGCGAGTCGATCATCGTGTCCTCGCCGATCCAGGCGCCGACGTTGACATACGACGGCGGCATGACGACGACGCCGGGTCCGAAATGGACGCCGGCCCGGATGGTGGTCCCGCCCGGGACGATCCGCCACGGCCGACCGGCTGCGGCGGCGGTCTCGGCGAGCGGTCCGTCGAGGAGCGTCTTGAGCGGGAGGCCGGCCCGGTCGCGGAACTGGAAGACGCCGCCGAGGTCGCGATCGACGGTGGTCCGATCGGCGAAGCGGGCGAGGATCGCCGCCTTCACGGCGATGTCGACGCGCCAGCCGCCGGGCACCGCGGGGTCCGGCCAGGCGGCGCGGACCCGGCCGGCGTCGAGCTCATCGAGGATCGTCCGCGGATCCAGCGCCGCCGCGGACCCTGGCCGGCCGGGCCCAGGCGCGATCACGCGACCACTCCCGCCGCGACCGCGGTCCCTGCCGTCCGGGTTCGGCCGGCCGGCGTCTCGATGAGCCCGGCATCGCGGAGCACGGCCGCGAGCCTCGCTCGGGCCGGTTCCTCGAGCGGGAGGAGCGGACCGCGGACCGCGTCGCTGCGGAGGATGCCCATGAGGGCCAGGGCGGCTTTCGCCGGGACGGGATTCGGCGCGTCCATGAAGTTCGCCCGGAAGAGGGACAACCAGCGGGTGTGAAGGCGGCGCGCGGTCTCGAAGTCGCCGGAGCGAGCCGCGGCGCAGAGGGCGACCATCTCGCCCGGGATCTCGTTCGAGGCGACGGAGATGACGCCGTCGCCGCCCATGACGAGGACCGCGAGCGTCCAGGCGTCGTCGCCGGCGAGGACCGCGACGTCGCGCGGGCGATCACGGCAGATGACCGCGATCTGGTCGAGGTTCGCCGACGCCTCCTTGATCCCGATGACCCGCGGATGCTCGGCGAGCCGCAGGAAGACGTCCGCAGGGACGTTCGAGCCGGTCCGCGACGGCACGTTGTACACGACGATCGGCAGATCGCCCTCGTCGGCGACGGCGCGGAAGTGCGCCTCGAGCATCCGCCCGTCCGGCCGGTTGTAGTACGGCGCGACGACGAGCGCGGCGTCCGCCCCGAGCTCGGCGGCCCGGCGGGTGGCCCGGATCGTCGCTGCGGTGTCGTTCGTGCCGGTGCCGGCGACGACCGTCACCCGCGAGCGCGACGGTCGTTCGGCCGCCGTCTCCACGGTGAGGGCGACGATCCGCTCCCGCTCCCCGGTCGAGAGGGTCGGCGCCTCG
The DNA here is from genome assembly GCA_015478725.1 of Chloroflexota bacterium. NCBI lineage: Bacteria > Bacillati > Chloroflexota > Chloroflexota bacterium. The sequence continues at coordinate 50,853 of JADMIG010000007.1, forward strand.
CCGGTGGTGCCGCACGGGACGAGGCCGTCGATGCCGGCGAGGATCTGCCAGCGGACGAATTCGCGGAGGGTCCCCTCGTCCACGGCGCCGTCGGCTGTGAACGGGGTGACGAGGGCGGTGAAGGCGCCGCGGAGCGCGGGGCGGGTCGCGGGTCGGCTGGTGCGAGGTGACATCGGAGGGATCCTTTCGGTGGTCGGGTGGTCGGGTGGTCGGGTGGTCGGGTGGTCGGGTGGTCCGGTGGTCGGGTGGTCGGGTGGTCGGCGTCAGCCGGCCCGGGCGAGGGCGACAGCCTGAGGCGCGATGAGCTCGTCGACGATCGAGGTGAACTCGACGATCCCCGGCGTCCGCGGGGCGGCGATCAGCCAGTCCACCGCGGCGAGCGCGCCGGCGACATAGGCCGATCGATCGCGGGCGGTGAGCCGGAGCTCGATCGTCTCGCCCGGCGCGTCGAAGCCGACGAGGTGCATGCCGGGCGATGAGCCGGCTCGCACGACCGCGACATCGAGCTCGTCCGGTGCGAGTGGCCCGTCGTCGCGCGGATCGTGGAGGCGTCGCTTCCTCGGGTGCGCCGCGAGGATGCGGCGCGAGAGCTCCCTTGCGGTCCCGGACGGCCGGTCCAGCTTGGACCGGCGATGCCATTCGAGGAGATACGGGTCGAAGGCGTCGATGGGACCGAGCAGCTCCACCGCTCGATCGACGAGCCGACCGAACAGCGCGACCCCGAGACTGAGGTTCGCGCCGACGACCGCCGTCGCGCGATGGTCGCGAAGCGCGGTGTCGACGGCCGATCGGTCGCCGTCCCAGCCGGTGGTCGCGATGACGAACCGGCGGCAGCCGGCGGCGAGCGCGGCGGCGACATCGCCGACCACCGCATCGCCGCGCGAGGCGTCGATGGCGAGGTCCGGTTCGTTCAGGTCCCGCGGGTCATGGCGGCCCGTCGCGGGCCGGCCGAGGACGCGGGGCGGTGCGCCGCCGCGTTCAGCGAAGCCGGCCGCGATCGCCCGGCCCAGGCCTCCATCGCCGAAGATGATCGTGTCCATGTCGTCGTCCCTCGTGGTCGAGGGGCCGGTGGTTCGGAGACTTCGTCGCACAGAACGAACGAGCCGCGGTCACCCGTTGGTGTCCGCGGCCCCTGAGCCTCCGTCCCGGAGGCCCCATTCGGTCGTCTGTGCGCGCCGATCAGAGCCCCAGGGCCCGTGCCTCCCGACAGGGCCGCCAGAGCTTCTGCTTCGCCTGCTGGTCGAAGGAGGAGCGCATCGCCCGCGCACCATACGCGATGCGTGGAATATGCGCAATGGTTTCATTGCCGGTCGCGAGAATCCGGTCGCGGGGCGCGCGCGGCGGGCGGCGGTACCATCCACCCATGTCCGAACCGGCGAGCCTCATCGAGACCATCCGCGCCTCCGTCATCGGCGAGGACGAGGCGGTGGCGGGGCCCTTCGGGGTTCGGCGTGTGACGTACGCGGACTACACGGCGTCCGGCCGATCGCTGACGTTCATCGAGGACTACATCCGGGACGCGGTCCTGCCCCTCTACGCGAACACGCACACCGAGTCTTCGGGCACCGGCCTGCAGACGACACGCTTCCGCGAAGAGGCCCGGCGGATCATCCGCGATGCGGTCGGCGGCGGCGACGCGCACGCCGTCATCTTCACCGGATCGGGCTCGACGGCCGCCGTCAACAAGCTCGTCGCCGTGCTCGGCCTGCGCATCCCGGCCGAGCTCGACGATCGCTACGGCCTGTCGGCCCGGATCCCGTCCGCCGAGCGGCCGGTCGTCTTCGTCGGGCCGTTCGAGCACCACAGCAACGAGCTCCCGTGGCGGGAGTCGATCGCCGACGTCGTCGTCATCCGCGAGGACGCGGACGGCCACATCGATCCGGCCCACCTCCGCGACGAGCTCGAGCGCCACGCGGACCGGCCGCTCCGCATCGGCAGCTTCAGCGCCGCGAGCAACGTCACCGGCATCGTCTCGGACACGTACGGCATCGCCCGGCTCCTCCACGAGCACGGCGCGCTCTCGTTCTGGGACTTCGGGGCCGCGGCGCCCTACGTCTCGATCGAGATGGATCCGCCGGACGACCCACTCGCGTACAAGGACGCGATCTTCATCTCGCCCCACAAGTTCATCGGCGGTCCGGGCACGCCCGGCGTCCTCGTCGCGCGGCGGGAGCTGTTCCGCAACCGGGTCCCCACGATGCCCGGCGGCGGGACCGTCGCCTACGTCAACCCGACCGAGCACGTCTACCTCGTCGACATCGAGCACCGGGAGGAGGGCGGCACGCCGGCGATCGTCGAATCGATCCGGGCGGGCCTCGTCTTCGGGCTCAAGGCGGCGGTGGGGGAGGCAGCGATCCGCGAGCGGGAATCGTCGTTCATCCGCCGGGCGATCGATCGGTGGAGCCGTCACCCCGACATCGAGATCCTCGGCAACCAGGCCGCGGAGCGCCTGTCGATCGTCAGCTTCGTCGTCCGCCACGACGGCCGATACCTCCACCACAACTTCGTCGTGGCGCTCCTCAACGATCTGTTCGGCATCCAGTCGCGGGGTGGCTGCTCGTGCGCCGGGCCGTACGGCCACCGGCTGCTCGGCATCGACCTCGAGACGTCCCACGAGTTCGAGCGCGAGATCGGCCGGGGCTGCGAGGGGATCAAGCCCGGCTGGGTCCGGGTCAACTTCAACTACTTCATCAGTGAAACGATCTTCGAGTTCATCCTCGCCGCGATCGAGCTCGTCGCCTCCGACGGCTGGCGCCTCCTGCCGCAGTACGCGTTCGATCCCGCGACCGGGATGTGGCGCCACGCCGGCGGCGTCGTCGAGCCGCCACTCTCGCTCGACGACATCGGGTACGAGGGCGGCCGGATGACGTATCGGGCCCACCGGCACCGCGAACCGGAAGCGCGGCTGGCGGACCATCTCGCCGAGGCGCGAGCCCTGCTCGGATCACCGCCGCCGCCGATCCGTGCCGCGACGGATGCGTCTCGTTCGCTCGCCGTCGGGCCGGACTTCGAGACACTCCGCTGGTTCTGGCTCCCGCACGAGGTGGAGGTCTCGCCGCACGCCGTCGGGGCCTCGGACTCCGGGGATCAGGCCTCCGGTGTCGGAACGCCGAGGACGTTGAACCCGCCGTCCACGTAGATGACCTCGCCGGTCACGGCCGATGACAGGTCCGAGGCGAGATAGACCGCCGTCCTTCCGACGTCCTCGATCGAGATGTTCGAACGGAGGGGGGCGACCGCGGCGAATGATCCGTACATCGACTTGAAGCCGCTGATGCCGGCGGCGGCGAGCGTCCGGATCGGCCCGGCGGAGATGGCGTTCACGCGCACGCCGGACGGTCCGAGATCGGCGGCGAGGTAGCGGACGGAGGCCTCGAGCGCCGCCTTCGCCACGCCCATCACGTTGTAGTTGGCGACGACCTTCTCGGCCCCGTAGTAGGTGAGGGTGAGGATGGACGAACCATGGTGCAGGAGCGGCCGGGCGGCCCGGGCGAGCGCGACGAGCGAATACGCGGAAACGTCGAGGGCGAGGGCGAATCCCTCCCGCGAGGTGTCGACGAATGCCCCCTCGAGATCCTCGCGTCTGGCGTAGGCGAGGGCATGGACGAGGATGTCGAGCTCGCCGTGGGCCGTGCCCCAGCGGTCGAACACCCGGGCGATCTCGTCGTCCTTCTGGACATCGCAGGGTTCGACGAACGTCGAGCCGATCCGCTCCGCGAGTGGGCGGACGCGCCGCTCGATGAGGCTCTCGACGGACGAGAAGCCGACGACCGCGCCCGCGGCGTGGAGTGCCTCGGCGATGCCCCAGGCGATCGAGTGGTCGTTCGCGACCCCGAAGATGAGGGCCTTGCGCCCGTCGAGCAACCCCATCGCCGATCCCTCTTCCGCAAGCAGCTCCGGTGCCGGAGAGCATACCGACCGTTCGGGAGTCTACGCGTCGGGTGCGTGCCACAGGCGATCCAGCGCGCAGACCCTCAGGGGTATCGTGGGTTCTTGACGAACGTTCACGGCGTGGAGGGAGGGCTGTCAAACGTGTCGACGCTCGTTCGACCGGTACCCTGGCTCGCCGCCCTCGTCCCGATGATCGCCCTCTCGCAGACGATCATCGGCCTGATCGCCGGCGTGGTGTGGATCGCCATCATCGCCTCGTTGCGGATCGCAGGCCGCGGCCGGGATCGCGCCGCACGCATGCGCCTGGACCTGGTCCTCCTCCTTGGTTGCGTGGCTGCCTTCGTTCTCGGTGGCCTGTACTTCGCACCAGCGGCAGCGGCGTTCTGGCTGCTGGACCGAAGCGGACCAGACAGGGCGGAGGGAGTGGACGCTTCGCCGCTCGTGGCATCGAAGCGTCCGCCCTCGCTCTACCTTGGACTCGTCTCGTGTGCCGTCGGGTTCGCCGGCATCGCCGCGTTCCTGCTCCTGCCGACGTACACGTCCGCGTCCTCGACTTCGACGAATCCGGGCGTCACGACGATGACCGGCAGCAGCGCGCTACAGATCGGCCTGGACCCGCAGGCGATCGTGGCCCTCGCGCTCATCGCTGCGCTCTTTGCCGTCGTGGGCATGGGCTCCCTCATCACCACGCGAAGCCATCGATCGAGCCGGGCACTCGTGGGATCGGCCGTGCTGGGTCTGCTGATCGCGACCGTCGTGGGCGGATTCTCGATCGGGCTCTTCATCGCACTAGGCGCGCTGCTCGCCTTCGTGGCGTTCACGCTGTCGCTGGGTGAAACGGTGAGCGAGGACCCATCCTCGAGCGCGACGTCGAAGGCAGGTTAGGCAACCAGCGAGGTCCGCGCCGCGCGCGCGTCTCGTGCATGTCAGGCTCGGCTTCCTCGGCGTGAGGGAAGAGCGGCCGTCTGGTTCCGAGGGCCCGTCGAGCGTGGGCGCGCGGCGTTCCGATCGCGTCCCGATCGGGACGAGGGCTCGCCGGACGGTCGGCCGGTCGCGAGAGCGGTCCTACCACGCATGGGGCCCGTATCCGGCGCGACCCAGGCAACCGTGCACTCTCCGCCCCAGCCGCGCCCGCCGCCCCGCGGCCGCCCGCGGCTGGCCGCGGCCGCCCCGCCCGATGCGGTACCGTCGCGGCATGTCTCCGCTGAGCAGCGTCCGCGGCCTCCTCCTCGACCTCGATGGTGTCCTCGTCCTTCGCGGAGCGGCGATCCCCGGGGCTGCCGATGCGCTCGCCGAGATCGACCGTCGCGGGATCCCCTATCGGGTGGTGACGAACACCTCGCTCGTCAGTCGGGCGACGCTCGCCCGGTGGGGGCGGGGCCTCGGGATGGACATCGCCCCGCAGCGGATCCTCTCCGCGCTGTCCGTGAGTGCGGCATACACCGCACGCACCTATCCCGGTCGGCCGATCCTGGTCCTGGGTTCCGCGGATGCCCGCACCGAATTCGCGGGCCAGCGGCTCCTCGAGGCGGAGGAGGCGGATGCGCCGGATGCCGAGGCGGCGGCCGTCGTGGTCGGGGATTCGCCGGAGGTGGCGACGTTCGAGAACCTCAACCGGGCCTTCCGACTCATCCGGCACGGTGCCCGGCTCATCGGCATGCACAAGAACCGCTGGTGGCTGACAGCGGCCGGCCCCACCCTCGACTCCGGTGCCTACGTCGCGGGGCTCGAGTTCGCCGCCTCCGTCCGGGCCGTCATCCTCGGCAAGCCGTCGGCGGCCTTCTTCCGCGCGGCCGCCACCGACCTCGCCGTCGAGATCGCGTCGTCCTCGGGGCGCCGCGCGACCCGAAACGATCTCGCGATGGTCGGCGACGACCTCTGGACGGACGTCCTCGCGGCGCAGCGGTCGGGCCTCCGCGGCGTCTTCGTGCGTTCGGGGAAGCACGGCCAGGCCGAGCTCGACCGGGCGGCGACGGCCCGCCGCGGCGGAGGTGTTCCCGACCTCGTCGCGGCCTCCCTGGCCGAGGTCGTGGCGGCGCTAGACTAGGCCGATGACGACCGACGCCCGCCCACGCCTGAAGATCACCTACGCCACCCTCCGCAACGACAACGACGAGCTCCACGCGCAGTTCGAGGCGGGCCTCGAGAAGGTCCGCGCGTCGCTGCTCGGCGGGTACCAGCGGAACTTCATCGGTGGCGTGGAGCGCGACGGCGACGGGACGTTCGAGAAGCGCTCCCCGATCGACCAGTCCGTCATGGGGACGTTCGCCCGCGGCAGCCGGGAGGACGTCCGGGCCGCCATCGCGGCAGCTCGCGAGGCGTTCCCGGCCTGGAGCCACCGACCGTGGCAGGAGCGGGTTACGCTCCTTCGCCGGGTCGCGGACGTCATCAGCGAGCGCCAGATGGAGTTCGGGGCGCTCCTCTCGATGGAGGTCGGCAAGAACCGCCTCGAGGCGCTCGGCGACGTCGAGGAGACCGCCGACCTCATCCGCTGGTCGTGCGACATGATGGAGCGCAACCACGGCTTCGACGATCCGATGGGCAACCTCGGCGACCCGGCCGTCCACACCCGGAGCGTCCTGCGGCCGTACGGCGTGTGGGGCGTCATCAGCCCGTTCAACTTCCCGTTCGCCCTGTCCGGCGGACCGGCCGGCGGCGCGCTCGTGGCCGGCAATACGGTGGTCTACAAGCCGAGCTCGGACGCCCCGATCTCCGGCCAGTGCCTCCTCCAGGCGATGCGCGCGGCGGGCGTCCCGGACGGCGTCTTCAACCTCGTCATGGGCCCCGGCGAGTCCGTCGGGGCGGAGCTCCAGGAGAACGACGGGGTCGACGGGATCGTCTTCACCGGCAGCTTCGAGGTGGGCTTCCACCTCTACCGGCACTTCGCCCGCCGCTACCCGAAGCCGGCCATCGTGGAGATGGGCGGCAAGAACCCGGCGATCGTGTCGCGCCACGCCGATCTCGACGAGGCGGCCGAGGGAGTCATGCGGGCCGCCTTCGGCTTCAGCGGCCAGAAGTGCTCGGCGAACAGCCGGGTCTACGTCGAGCGCCCGGTCCTCGCCGACTTCACCCGTCGCCTCATCGAGAAGACGGAGGCGATCACGATCGGCGACCCGGTCGATCGGCGCAACTGGCTCGGGCCGGTCATCAACGCGAAGGCGGTCGATCGGTATGCCGAGGCGGTCGTCGAGGCCCGCCGCGATGGACGCCTCCTCATCGGGGGTGAGCGAGTGACGGAGAACGGCCTCGATGCGGGCTTCTTCGTCGCCCCGACGGTCGTCGGCGACCTGCCGGCGAACCATCGGCTGTTCCACGACGAGCTGTTCCTCCCGTTCACGGTCGTCGCCGCGGTCGACTCGATCGACGAGGCCCTCGACCTGTCGAATGCCCACGAGCTCGGGCTCACGGCCGGCTTCTACTCCGAGGATCGGGCCGAATGCGACCGCTTCCTCGATCGGATCGAGGCCGGCGTCGTCTACGTCAACCGGCGGGCCGGCGCGACCACCGGCGCCTGGCCGGGGATCCAGCCGTTCGGCGGCTGGAAGGGCTCGACCGCGACCGGCAAGGCCGGCGGCGGCTTCCACTACGTCCAGCAGTTCATGCGCGAGCAGAGCCAGACCGTCGTCGACTGACGCGGGACGGCCGAAGCGCTCGGCTATACTCGCCGCGCTATCCAGACTGGATGATTCGTATCCATCCGGCGCTCCACCAACGCTCCGAGGTGCCCCGTGACGTCGACGGCGACGCGGCTCGCGCAAGCTCCCACCGTGCCCCACATCGTGACCGAGCTGCCCGGGCCGAAGGCGCGCGCCCACATCGCGTTCGACGAGGCATGGACGTCGCCGAGCCTGCCGCGGGCCTATCCGATCGTGCCCGTCCGGGGCGAGGGCCTCGTCGTCGAGGACATCGACGGCAATCTCTTCCTCGACTTCGCGGCCGGCATCGCGGTGAACTCGACCGGGCATTCCCATCCCGCGATCGTCGAGCGGGTCCAGCGCCAGGCTGAGCAGCTCATCCATTTCAGCGCCTCGGACTTCTACCTCCCGATCTACCCGGAGGTCTGCCGCGAGCTCGCCCGGATCGCCCCGATCGAGGGCCGCGCGCGTGCCTATCTCGGCAACAGCGGGACGGAGGTCGTGGAGGCGGCGATCAAGCTCGCCCGCCACGCGACGGGGCGGCAGTACATCGTCGGCTTCCTCGGCGCGTTCCACGGCCGGACCTACGGGAGCGTCTCGCTTACCGCCTCGAAGGCGAAGTACCACGCCGGCTTCGGGCCGCTGCTCCCCGGCGTCTACCACGCCCCGTTCGGGGCGGTCGCCGACCTGCGCTGGTTCGACGAGGTCCTCTTCGACAAGCTCGTCCCGGCGGACGAGGTCGCGGCGATCTTCGTGGAACCGATCCAGGGCGAGGGCGGCTATATCGTCCCGGAGGACGGTTTCCTCGAGGGGCTCCGGGCGATCTGCGATCGGCACGGCATCCTTCTCGTCGCCGACGAGATCCAGTCCGGGGCCGGGCGGACCGGCCGCATGTGGGCCGTCGACCATTGGGGCGTGAAGCCGGACATTCTCCTCACCGCCAAGGGGATCGCGTCGGGCATGCCGCTCGGCGCGCTCGTCGCCCGCGCGGAGCTCCTCGAGGCGTGGGGTCCGGGCGCCCACGGTTCCACGTACGGCGGCAATCCGCTCGCCTGCGCGGCGGCCCTCGAGACGATCCTCCTCCTCGAGGGTGGGCTCGTCCAGAATGCGGCCGAGCGCGGGCGCCAGGCGATGGCCGGGCTCGACGCGCTCCTCGCGCGGCACCCGGGCCTCGTCCGGGAGGTTCGCGGGAAGGGCCTCATGATCGGGATCGAGTTCGATACGGCGGCCCATGCGGACGCGGTCCAGACCGCCGCCTTCCAGCGCGGCCTCCTCATCCTCGAGTGCGGCAGGTCGACCGTCCGGATGTCGCCGGCACTCACCGTCAGCGCGGCCGAGATGGAAACGGCGCTCCGCCTCTTCGGCGAGGCCGTGGCGGACGTGGCCGGGCGCGGCTGAGCGGCGTCGGAACGGGCGCCGGCCGCTCGGCCGGTCGCGGATAATCGGCCGATGGCCGGCTCCAAGGTCGCTTCCATGCGGGACGCCGTCGCGGAGCTCGTTCGAGACGGCGACACCGTCGCGATCGAGGGCTTCACCCACCTCATCAGCTTCGCCGCCGGCCATGAGATCATCCGCCAGCGGAAGCGCGACCTCACCCTCGCCCGCCTGACTCCGGATCTCATCTATGACCAGATGGTCGCCGCCGGCGTCGCCCGCAAGCTCATCTTCAGCTGGCTCGGAAACCCCGGTGTCGGCGGGCTCAACGCCATCCGCCGACGCATCGAAGACGCTGACCCGGCGCCGCTCGAGATCGAGGAGTACAGCCACTTCGGGATGGTCGGCCGCTACACGGCGGGGGCGGCGAACCTGCCGTTCTACCCGCTCCGGAGCTACTTCGAGACGGACATGCCGGTCGCCAACCCGCTCATCCGACCGATCGAGTCGCCCTACGGCGACGGGGTGGTCTATGCCGTCCCGCCGCTCCGGCCGGATGTGACGATCGTCCACGCCCAGCGGGCCGACGCGCGAGGCGACACGCAGGCCTGGGGCCTCCTCGGCTGCCAGAAGGAGGCGGCGTTCGCGGCCGACCGGGTGATCGTGGTCGTGGAGGAACTCGTCGACGAGGCGGTCATCCGGGCCGACCCGAACCGGACGATCATCCCCGGGCTCATCGTGGACGCCGTCGTCGTGGAGCCCTTCGGGGCGCATCCCTCGTACGTCCAGGGCACCTACGACCGCGACAACCGGTTCTACCGCGACTGGGATCCGATCTCTCGCGACGAGGCGGCGATCCAGGCCTGGCTCGGCGAGTGGGTCTACGACCTCGACGGCCGCGCCGCCTACACGGAGCGGTTCGGGGCGGAGCGAGTCGCCGCCCTCCAGCCCTCGGGCACCGCACCGTCCGGCTCGGTCGACTATGGACGGTACGGCTGATGGGCCCGAATGCCGGTGTCGCCTTCACGAAGTCGGAGATGATGATCGTCGCCGCCGCGCGGGAGCTCGCCGGCCAGCACGTCTGCTTCGTCGGCGTCGGCCTGCCGAACATCGCCGTCAACCTCGCCAAGCGAACGGTGGCGCCGGACCTCGAGCTCGTCTACGAGGCCGGGGTGTTTGGGGCCGAGCCCGCTCGCCTCCCGCTCTCCATCGGCGACCCCACGATCGTCACCGGGGCGACCGCGGTGACGAGCATGTGGGACCTCTTCAGCCTCTACCTTCAGGGCGGGCGGATCGACGTCGGGTTCCTCGGCGCGGCGCAGATCGACCGCTTCGGCAACATCAACACGACCGTCATCGGCGAGTACGACCATCCGACCACCCGGCTGCCGGGGTCCGGCGGCGCGTGTGAGATCGCCATCAACGCCCGCGAGGTGTTCGTCATCATGCGCCAGAGCCGGCGCAGCTTCGTCGAACGGATCGACTTCCGGACGTCGCCCGGCAATCTCGGCGGAGCGGAGAACGCCGCCCGGATCCGGCGCGCCCAGGGCTGGCTCGGCAGCGGCCCGTCCGTCGTCGTGACGGACCTCGGCGTGTACCACTTCGACGAGAGCGGCGAGATGCGGCTCGACGCGCTCCACCCGGGCGCCACGCTCGACGATGTGCGGGCCACGATCGGCTGGGAGCCGAAGGTCGCGGTGGAGCTGGCGACGACGGCGCCGCCGAGCGAGGAGGAGCTGCGCCTCGTCCGCGTCGAACTCGATCCCGATGGTGCCTACACGCGCTGAGGGCTGGCGGCGGCCGGCGCACGAGGAGGAGGGTTACCCCGCCGGTGTCGACGTCCCGGAAGGCGCGTCCGGCGCGATCGGGTCGTCGAGCGGACGGACGACGAGGACCGGGCACGGCGCGTGGCGGATGACGTGGTCCGAGACCGAGCCGAGGATGGACCGCCCGACGCCGCCGCGGCCGTGCGTACCGACGACGATGAGGTCCGCGTGCTCGGCATCGGCAGCGGCGACGATCCCGTCGCCCGGCTCGCCCTCCCAGACGAGGAACGTCGCGTCGGCGCCCGCCGATCGGGCGCGGATGACGAGGTCGCGGGCGGCGATCGCCCGCTGCTCGCGTTCCTCGACCGGGCGGACTCGCCCGCGGCCGGCGAGCGGGAGGCCGCGCCGCGTGTCGAGCACGTTGACCACGAGGAGCCGGGCGTCCAGGCGGACGGCGAGGTCGATCGCCTCGTCCGTCGCCCGTGAGGAGGACCGCGACAGGTCCGTCGCGAGAAGGACCGTCTCCTGGCGAGACCGGATCGGTGCCCCGTACGGGGAGTGGCCCACCGCGGTCACGACACGATGAGTGCGGTGACCATGCCGAACATGCCGTGCTGGCCCTCCGCGTGGGTGAGGATGTGGCAATGGAAGGCCCACGCGCCCGGGTTGTCGCAGTCGATCACGACGTCGTAACGCTCACCGGGGTTCACGCCGAGCGTGTCGCACCGGAACGCCGCTGATCCGAGCGGCCAGCCGTCGCGAGCGACCACCTGGAAGTGCATCCCGTGGAGATGCCACGGGTGGGTCATGAGACCCTCGTTCATGAACCGGATGAGGACCTTCTCGCCCTTCTTCGCGACGATCGGCGCGGTCGCCGGGAAGCCCCGGCCGTTGATCGTGAAGCCGCCGATCTCGTCGTTGCTGATCCAGACGACCTCCTGGGTCACCCCGTACAGCGCGTCGTAGCGCTGCTTCGGGTCCTTCGGCTCGACGATGAACGCGCCGAGGAGACCCCGGCCCACCTGGTCCGTGGCGTTGTGGTGCGAGTGGTACATGTGCGAGCCGAACGGCTGGGCGACGAACTCGTAGGTGAAGCTCGCTCCGGGCACGATCGGCGGCTGGGTGATGAGCGGGACGCCGTCCATCGCGTTCGGCAGATGCTGGCCGTGGAAGTGGACACTGGTCGTCTCGGCGAGGTTGTTCGTGAAGGTCGCCCGGACGAGGTCGCCCTCCGTCACCCGGAGGATCGGCCCGGGCCACGTGCCGTTGTAGCCGAGTGCATCGACCGGATCGCTCATCGCGTCGATCCGGTGGCTGATCCTGTCGATCGTCAGATCGAAGACCCTGGCGCTCTCGACGATCCTCGGCGCGAGCGGCTGGTTGCCGGCGCCCGTGACCTTGGCGTACTCGCCGCCGAGGAACCGGTCGACGGCTGCCTTGGCCGCCACATCGTGCTCGCTCCATCCGGCAGGGATCGACGCTGACGGCATCGCGCTGGCGGCGGGCGATCCGCCGGCCGTCGCCGATCCGGACGCGGTGGGCAGGGCGGCCGATGCGGCGGGCGAACCGCCGCTCGATCCGGACGCACCCGATGATCCGGCCGCGGTGGTCGACGGAGCCGGCGGGTACGTCCAGCCCGCCTGGCCGATGGGTGAGCAGGCGGCGACCGCGGCCGCGATGAGGCCGCCTCCGGCGAGGACGGAGCCGCGGAGGAATCCGCGGCGGCTGAGCGACGGGCCATCGGGGAGCGGGTGGTGCAGGTCGCCCTGCGGCAGCGTATCCATGCCGCGAATCGTGCGCGCTGGGCACGTGGTGCGTGACGTGACGTCCGGCCCGTTTCGAGGGGCCGGAGGGCGTCTGCCTGCGGTGGTGAGGACGTCCGCCTGCGGTTGTGAGGGCGGTCTACACTCCGGGCGATGATCGACGAACCGACTGCGCGTCCGACCGATCCGGCGCCGCGAACGTCCGCTCCGCCCGCCGCCGCGCTCGAGGCCCTCAACGAGGCCGCCCGGAGCATCGCCGGTGTCCTCGACGTGGAGCGGGTCCTGCAGCTCATCGCGGACCGCGTCCGGGAGCTCGTGGACGCCCGATATGCCGCTCTCGGCATCGTCCATCCTGACGGCCACCTCGAACGGTTCATCACCAGCGGACTCACCCGGATCGAGCGCGAGGCGGTCGGGGCCCTGCCGCGCGGTCACGGCATCCTCGGCCTCATCATCCGCGAGGGCCGTTCGTTCCGGATCGCGGACATCGCGACCGATCCACGACGGGCGGGCTTCCCACCGAACCATCCGCCGATGCATTCGTTCCTCGGTGTGCCGGTCACGGTCCGCGGTCGACCGGTCGGCAACTTCTACCTCACCGACAAGATCGGGGCAGCGGAGTTCTCGGAGGTGGACGAGCGACTCGCCGAGATGTTCGCCCTGCACGCCGGGATCGCCATCGACAACGCCCGCCTCCATGAACAGGTCGAGCAGCTCGCGATCGTCGGCGAGCGCGAGCGGATCGGCCGGGACCTCCACGACGGGATCATCCAGGGGATGTATGCGATCGCGCTCTCGCTCGAGGACGTGGCGGACCTCATGGCCACCGACCCCGCGGAGGCGGCCGCGCGGGTCGATCGCTCGATCGACGCGATCAATCTCGGCATCCGCGACATCCGCAACTTCATCTTCGGCCTGCGGCCGGAGCTCCTCGAGACGGCGGGGCTCATCGAGGGCCTCGCGGCGCTCGTCGACGAATCGCGGATCAACACGATGATCGACCTCGAGCTGAGCACCGAGGGGATCTCCGGCGACGAGCTGGGCGAGGACGAGCGAGCACAGCTCCTCCAGATCGCGCGCGAGGCGCTGAGCAACGTCGCCCGTCACTCCGGCGCGTCGCGGGCGACCGTCCGTATGGATCGTCTCGACCATCGACTCCGCCTCGCCGTCTCGGACAACGGCGTCGGCTTCGACCCGGACGCCGATCGCGGCCCGATGCATCGTGGGCTCGCGAACATGCGCGCCCGGGCGGCGGCGCTCGGTGGCGACCTCGTCGTCGACAGCGTCGCGGGCTCGGGTGCCCGGCTCCTGGTCCAGGTCCCCTTCGGCGTCCCCATCGATCTCTGACGGTCCGACCGTCTCCCTAGCCCAACGGAGGTACCGCCCGTGTCCGACTCGCCGCCCGCCGCACAGCTCCGCCTCCTCGTCGCGGACGACCACGAGGTCGTCCGCCGGGGTCTCGTCGCGCTCCTCGACCGGCGGGAGGGATTCGAGGTCGTCGCCGAGGCGGGGACGGTCGCCGAGGCGCTCGCGATGGCGCACCGCTACCAGCCGGACATCGTCATCATGGACGTCCGCCTGCCGGACGGCTCCGGCGTCGAGGCGTGCCGCGAGATCCGGGCCGAGCTGCCGTCCACGCGGGTCATCATCCTCACCAGCTATCCGGACGAGGAGGCGGTCCTCTCGGCGATCGTCGCCGGGGCAAGCGGCTATCTCCTCAAGCAGGTCCGCGCACGCGACCTCGTCGCCGCGCTCGAGGCGGTGGGCCGCGGTGAGTCGCTCCTCGATCCGGCGGTGACCGAGAAGGTCCTCGAGCGGGTCCGCCGGATCGCGACCGGTGCCTACGCCGACGAGCTCTCCCAGCTCACCTCGCAGGAGCAGAAGATCCTCCTCCTCGTCGCCGAGGGCAAGACGAACAAGGAGATCGCCGGCGAGGTGTTCCTGTCCGACAAGACCGTGAAGAACTACGTGAGCTCGATCCTCTCGAAGCTCAATCTTGAACGGCGGGCCCAGGCCGCCGCCTTCGTCGCCAAGCGTCGGATCGGCCAGGGTTGACGGTCGGCCAAGGGAAGGGGTGGGCGCCGGGCGTCCCCTCCGGCGTCCACCACAGTCGGAGGATGGGCGCATCGCCCACGGGTGCCATGTGCCGAATGGCCCATATATCGAGATCTGATGACCGACTGCCGTTCCGCGATCGCGCCGCGGCCGGCCGGATCCTCGCGGAACGCCTCGACGCGGGCGCCCTCGGTCTCACCGATCCGACCAGACCGCCGCCCGATGACGGGACCCGCGTCGTCGTGCTCGGGATCCCGCGCGGGGGAGTACCGGTGGCGGCGGCCATCGCCCGGAGGGTGGGAGCCCGGCTCGACGTCCTCGTGGCGCACAAGGTCGGTGCTCCGGGCCAGGCCGACCTGGCGATCGGTGCGGTCGCCGCCGATGGATCCGTCCGCCGCGAGCCCTGGTCCCGCTCGTACGCCACGGACGGTGAGTTCCGGGTCGCCGCCGCTCTCGAGATCGAGCGAGCGCGGGCCCGTGCGGCGATGCTCCGGGCTGGTCGTCCGGCCGTGCCGCTCGATGGGGTGACCGCGGTCCTGGTCGATGACGGCATCGCCACCGGCTCGACGATGCTCATCGCGGTCGAGGCCGCCCGCCGAGCCGGTGCGGCGCGGGTGGTGGTGGCGGTGCCCGTCGCGGCGGAGCAGGCGCTCGAAGCGCTCGTTGCGGTGGCGGATGCGGTGGTCGCCGTGGCGGTGCCGCGCGACTTCCGGTCGGTCGGAACCTGGTACGAGCACTTCGACCAGGTGGACGACGAGACGGTCCGGATGCTGCTGGGGGGACTCGCTTCTGGCTGACAGGGTCGATCGGCCCCCGGGTCGCCTGTGCCGATCGGCCCCCGGGTCGCCTGTGCCGATCGGCCCCCGGGTCGCCTGTGCCGATCGGCCCCCGGGAACAGGACTCGCGTCTCTCGGATCGCGTCGCTTGTGCCGCGATCCTATCGATCATGAAGACCGCCGCCGCGTCCTCGGCGCTCCGCGCGTCGCAGCGCTCGACGACCGCCCGTCCGACCGCGGCGCCGGCGTCGACGGCGCGCTACCCGGGCATCCCCGCCATCGTCGACGGCTCGGAGGCGATCGCGCACGTCGAGACGCGCATCTCCGAGGCCGCCTGCGCCTATCCGATCACCCCGTCCACGACGATGGCCGCGATCTACCAGGCAGCGGTCGCCGAGGGGACGCCGAACCTGTGGGGCGTCACCCCTCGCTTCCTCGAGCCGGAGAGCGAGCACTCGTCCGCCTCGGCGGCCGAAGGGGTGGCCCTCGCCGGCGGCCGGGTGACGAATTTCACGGCCGGCCAGGGCCTCATCCTCATGAAGGAAGTCCTGTACGTCATCGCCGGCAAACGGCTGCCGGTCGTCTTCCACGTCGGCGCCCGGGCCCTCACGAGTCAGGCCCTCAACATCCACGCCGGCCACGACGACGTGATGGGAGTGGCGGACACGGGCTGGGGGATCCTCTTCGCCCGGAACGCCCAGGAGGCCGCGGATCTGACCGCGATCGCCCGGCGTGCCGCCGAGGCGACGGATACGCCGTTCCTCGTCGTCCAGGACGGGTTCCTCACGACCCACACGCTCGAGAACGTCCGCCTCCCCGAGGACGACCTGCTCCGCGAGTTCGTCGGCGATCCGCGCGACCGCCTGCGGAGCCTGTTCGATCCGGCCGAGGGGCTCATGACCGGCGTCGTCCAGAACCAGGACAGCTACATGAAGGGGCGCATCGCCCAGCGCGCCTACTACGACCGGCTGCCCGGCGCGGTCGCCGAGGCGATGACGACCTGGGGGGACCTCACCGGCCGACGGATGGCCCCGATCCAGCTCCATCGGGTCGAAGACGCGGAGACGGTCCTCATCGCGATGGGTTCGATCGCCGACACCGCCCTCAGCGTCGTCGATCACCTGCGGCGCGGCGGTCGCCTGGCGGGCTGCGTTGCCGTGACGAGCTACCGGCCGTTTCCGGCCGGCGCGATCGCGAGCGCCGTGCGTCACGCCCGTTCGATCGTGGTCGTCGAACGGACGGACGAGCCCGCCGCGGCCGACAACCCGCTCACGCGCGAAGTGAAGGCCGCGCTCTTCGACGTGGCTGCCGAGGGCGAGCTCGTCCCGCGCGTGCTGTCGGTCTCGGCAGGTCTCGGCTCGCGCGATGTCGCAGCCGGCGACCTCGTCGCCATCTTCGACTGGGCGAGCCGTCCACGCCATCTTTACACCGACGCTCCGCTGGACGGTGTCCGACCCGAACGGATCGGGCGCTACGCTGTCGTCGGGATCCGCCACCCGCTCGCCCTGACCCGGGTCGACGTCGACCTGCGGCCGACCGGCGCCTACAGCCTCCGCGGACACTCGATCGGCGGATTCGGCAGCGTCACGACGAACAAGCTGGTGGCGACGATCGTCGGCGAGCTCTTCGATCTGTACGTCCAGGCCTACCCGCGCTACGGATCTGAGAAGAAGGGCCTGCCGACGACGTACTACCTGACGATCGCCGATGAACCGATCCGCGGCCACGCCGAGCTCGACCGGGTCGACATGGTTCCACTCCACGACGTCTCGGCATTTGGCATCGGCGACCCCCTCGCGGGCCTCGTCGAAGGTGGCACCCTCTTCATCCAGACCGCGCTCACCGACCCGGAGGCGATCTGGGCGTCCATCCCGGCACCCGCCCGGGCGGCGATCCTCGCCCGGCGGATCCGGGTGACCGCGCTCGATACGGCCCGGCTTGCCCGGGTCCACGCGCCGCGGCCCGACCTCCAGGTCCGGATGCAGGGGGTCGCGCTCGCGGGGGTCTTCCTCCGCGTAGCGCCGTTCGCGGCCCGGGCCGGTCTCGAGCGCGAGGCGCTGCTCGAGGCTGTCCGAGCCCGGCTCGGACGCTTCTTCGGCAAGCGCGGTGACGCGGTCGTCGCGGCGAACCTGGCCGTCGTCGCGGCCGCGTACGACGGACTCATCGAGGTAACGGCCTCGATCGGCGCCGCCGATGGCGATCCGGCCCGTGGAACGGAGGACGCCCGCCCCGACGGCGGCGAACACGTCCATGCCTGACACCACGCCGCTCATCGAGGGTACGGGCGTGCTGAAGGAACGTCACGATGCTCGGCTCGGCGCGACCCTGCCGCTCCTCGACGTCGGCGCATACGTCGAGGACTTCAACGCCTCGATCGTGGGGGCATATCGGCGCGGCGTGGCAGACGCCGAGATGCCGGCCGACGCGGGACTCGCCCGGAGCATCATCCCGCCCGGTACCGCCGCGACTCGCGACTTCAGCCGTCTCGCCCCGCGGATTCCGGCGTTCGTGGCCGAGGCGTGCGTCGGCTGCATGGCCTGCGTCAACGCCTGCCCCGACACGGCGATCCTCGGGGTCGCCCTGCCGCAGTCGCAGAAGGACGCGGCCGTCGCCACGTTCGCCGCGACACAGCCCGACCCGATCCTGGCGGCCGAGACGGCGGACTCCCATTGGGTCCGGACCCAGAAGTACGCGGAGGTACCCTCGCGGCGCGGTCTCGAACCGGCCGCCTTCGGCATCTTCGTCGACCCCATCCACTGCAAGGGC
Source organism: Chloroflexota bacterium (assembly GCA_015478725.1). Taxonomy (NCBI): domain Bacteria; kingdom Bacillati; phylum Chloroflexota; species Chloroflexota bacterium. The sequence continues at coordinate 68,879 of JADMIG010000007.1, forward strand.
TGCGCGGAATGCGTCGAGGTCTGCCACGTCCTGGGCTACGACGCGCTCCGCATGATCGACAAGGTCGAGACCGAGCCGTCCGGTGAGAGCACGCTCGCGCGCTACGAGCGCAACCAGCGCTTCTTCCGTTCGCTGCCCGTCACTCCGCCCGCCTACCGCAACGAGAAGGCGCTCGCCGACCTCATGCTCGGGGAGCACGCGATCGGCTATGTCGGCGGCGCCGGCAGCTGCGCCGGTTGTGGCGAGGCGACCGCGATCCGCATGCTCGTCGCGGCGACGCGACAGGTCCACGGACCGGAGTCCATGGGCGTGGTCGCCGCCACCGGCTGCAACACGGTGTACGGGAGCACGTACCCATTCAACCCGTACCTCGTGCCGTGGACGAACTCGCTCTTCGAGAACGCGCCGGCGGTCGCCCTCGGGATCCGGGCGCGGTGGGACCAGGCGGGGTTCCCGGAGCGGAAGCTGTGGGTCATCGGCGGCGATGGTGCGATGTACGACATCGGCTTCCAGTCGCTCTCCCGGATGGTCGCCGCAGCCGCCGACGTGAAGGTCCTCGTCCTCGACACGCAGGTCTACTCGAACACCGGCGGTCAGGCCTCGACGGCGAGCTTCGGCGGCCAGGTCACGAAGCTGTCGGCCTTCGGCTCGGCGATCCACGGGCGGCCCGAACGCCGCAAGGAGCTCGGCCGGATCCTCATCGCCCACGGCGAGGTGTACGTCGCGCAGACGACGCCGGCCCACATCAACCATTTCTACCGCTCGATCATGGAGGCCAACGCCTACCCGGGGCCCGCCGTGGTCGTGGCCTACACGCCGTGCATGCCGGAGCACGGCATCGCCGACGATTCGTCCAGCCGCCAGGCGAAGCTGGCCGTCGACTCCCGCGCATTCCCGCTCCTGACCTACGACCCGCGGCGCGGTCCATCGATGGCCGAGCGGCTGTCGCTGACCGGCAACCCGGCCACGAGGGGTGACTGGGCGACGGAGCCGGACGGCAGTGTCATCGACTTCCTGACCTTCGCCCGGACAGAGGGTCGGTTCGCGCCACACTTCGCGGCGGATGGCACGCCGACGCCCGAGATCCTCGCCACGCGCGAGGACCGGCTGGCGAACTGGCACCTGCTCCAGGAGCTCGCCGGGCTGCGCTGACCGGACGCGAGACCGGGCCTCCTTCGACCGGCGTCGTGAGCCCCGGCCGGCACAACGGGCCATAAGAGACTTCTCATCGCCGGCTCATGGCGACGTCACGGCGTTCGTCGAACCTGACGTCATGAGCCGGATCCCACCAGTGATCGACCACGTCGTCCTCTCCGCGGCTATCGCGACGGGGTGTCGGCGGCTGACGCACCGAGGAGCCTCCCGATGATCGATGCCCGTCTTCCTGCACGTCAGATGCCGTCCTTCGGGCCGCGACTCGACGTCCCCGTCTCGACCTGGTCGGGCCAGCGCCTGCGGCGGTTGCTGCTCTACGCCCACGACACCTACGGCCTGGGTCATCTGCGCCGCAACCTGGCGATCGCGACCCATCTGCTGCGCACCACCGAGCAGCTGCAGATCGTCCTCGTCAGCGGTTCGCCGGTCGCCGCGAGGTTCCCCATGCCACGCGGTCTCTCGCTCGTGAGCCTGCCGCCCGTGGTCAAGGTGGCGCCCGAGGAATACGCGTCCCGCGATGGGCAGGTCAGCTTCGGCATCGTCAGTCGGGCCAGGGCGGCGATCATCGCCGACGTCGCCCGTCGCTTCCAGCCGGATGCGCTGCTCGTCGACCATGCGCCACAGGGCATGAAGGGCGAGCTGCTGCCGACCTTCGATGTGCTCCGCCGACACGTCCCCGAGACGCGCATCGTGCTCGGGCTGCGTGACGTCCTCGACGATCCGGCCACGGTTCGGCGGACATGGGCGGCCCAGGGTGTCCTCGACACGCTGGAGGAGGTCTATCACCGGATCCTCGTCTATGGCAGCCGCGACCTCCTCGACGTGGGGACGGCGTACGGGATCCCGGCCCGCCTGCGGTCGCGCATCAGCTACTGCGGCTACGTGGCTCGGGGCACCGAGGCCCTCGTCCCGAGCGTCCCGGGCGGGGGAGTCGACCTGCCGCGCGGGGCATACGTGCTCGGCACGGCGGGCGGCGGAGAGGACGGGGTGCCGGTCCTGCGGGCCACGCTTCGGGCCGCCGCCGCCCTCGATGTCGAGTGCCTGCTGGTGACCGGCCCACTCATGCCGGCGCGTATCCGCGCGGAGCTGGCCGCAGAAGCGACCTCGACGGGTCGGGCTCGCGTGGTCGAGTTCGTGACGGACCTGGAGCGGGTCATGGCGCGAGCGTCCGCGATCGTCACCATGGGCGGCTACAACACGCTCTGTGAGGCCGTGGTGACCGGCGTGCCCACCGTGGTGGTGCCGCGCACGTGGCCACGCCAGGAGCAGGCGATCCGCGCTGCCATGTTCGCCGACCGCGGCCTCGTGCGTGTCGTCGATCCCGGCGAGGGTCTGGCCGAGCGCCTGGCGATCTCACTTGGCACGGCGATCAGGGATGGCGTCCGGAGCGGCATGCCGATCGATCTCGACGGCTCGCGGCGGGTGCGCGACGCGCTCCTTGACGAGGTCGCCCGACCGCGGGACGGCCACGTCGTGAGGCACGACCTTCCCGCTGCCGCGGCGCGCGCCCAGCGCGAGCTCGTGCCGGCATGAACGGCACCGTCGGCTACCTGACCAAGCGCTTCCCTCGGCTGTCCGAGACCTTCATCCTCGATGAGATCCTCGGGCTCGAGGCCGCGGGCGTGCCGCTCCGTCTCTACGCCCTTGCCCATCCGGGCGAGGAGGTCGTCCAGCCGGACGTGGCCCGCGTCGCGAGCCCGCTCGTGTACCTTCATCCGCCCGGCGGCTGGCGACAGCGGATGACAACGGCCCGCGCGACCGTCGCTGCCCATGGCCGCCTGCTGGCACGTTCGCCCCGGCGCTACCTGGGGGTCGTGGGCTATCTGGCCTGGAAGCGCCACCATCTCTCGTCGGTGCGTCACTTCCTCGAGGCTGGCCGCCTGGTGCTGTTGCTCGAGGCAGAGGACGCTCGGCACCTCCACGCCGCGTTCGCCCACGGCCCGGCGTCGGTGGCCCACTTCGTCCACCTCCTCACCGGGCTCCCCTTCAGCTTTGCCGCCCACGCGAAGGACCTGTACCTCTCGGCTCCCGACCTGCTGGCTCGCAAGGCGGCTGCGGCGGAGTTCGTCCTCGTCTGCTCCGAGTCGGCGGCGGCAGCCCTCCGCGCATTGCCCGGTGCCGGCGCCGCAAGGATCGTGCTCGCCCACCACGGCGTCGACACCTCCCGCTTCAGGCCCCAGACCGGCGGGTTCGGCACGTCGGCCATGACCGCGCACGGCGCGTCGCCCCTGCGTCTGCTGGCCGTTGGCCGTCTGGTCGAGAAGAAGGGCTACCCGATCCTCCTGGAGGCGTTGGCGCAGGCTCGGGCCGCGGGGCACGCGGTCGAGATGGATGTGATCGGTGGAGGTCCGCAGCTGCGAGCCCTCGAGGCCCGCGCGGGTGCGCTCGGGCTGGCCGGCAGCGTGCGCTTCCTCGGCGCGCGCACCCATCAGGAGGTCGCGGCGGCCTATCTGCGGGCGGACGCCTTCGTCCAGGCCAGTGTCGTGCTCGCCGACGGAGATCGCGACGGGATACCCAATTCGCTCCTCGAGGCGATGGCGACCGGGTTGCCCGTGGTGGCCACGACCGTCGGCGGCATCCCCGAGGTGGTGATTCACGGCCAGAGTGGCCTCCTCGCCCCGCCCGGCGACGCAGCGGCCCTGGCCCGCCTGCTGGTCATGCTCGCGACCGACCGGGACCTCCAGCGGCAGCTCGGCCGGCACGCCCGGGCACGGGTCGTCGAGGAGTTCGATCGCGGCGGCATGATCCGGGCCGTCGCGCCGCTGTTCGGTCAGCCCGCCGTTCAGAAAGCCGCCTGAGATGCGGGTCGCGTATCTCCTCCCCGATCCGGGCATCCCGGCCGGCGGCGTCAAGGGAGCGTCGGTCCACGTGGCCGAGGTCTGCCGAGCGCTGGTGGACGTGGGCGCCGAGGTGCGATTGTTCGCCATGCGCGCGGTCGGACCACCGCCGGCAGGCGTGGAGCTCGACGTGTTCGATTGCCCTCCGCTCCCATCCGGAGCGCAGGGCGAAGAACCCCGGCGGCGGGCGGTCGAGGACTTCCTCGCCTGGGCAGAGGTCGAGCTCGCGGGCTTCGCTGCCGACGTCATCTTCGAACGTCTCTCGCTCTTCGCCGGGACCGGCGGAGCGCTGGCAGCGCGCCTCGCCGTGCCGCGTGTCGTGGAGGTGAATGCTCCGGTCGCTGCGGAGCGGGCGCGTCACCCGGGGCTCGCGCTCGTGGCGCAGGCGGAGGCCGCGGAGCGGAGTGCCCTGGACGGGGCCACCGTGCTCGCCGTCTCGCCGCCCATGGCGACCTGGAGCCGCGGGCGAGGGGCGGCCTCCGTCACGACCATCCCCAACGGGGTGGACGCCGACCGATTCGCCCCGCAGCGGAATGCCGCCGCTGCCGCCGCCATCCGCTCGACCCTCGGCGTGGAGCGATCGGAACTCGTCGGCTTCGTCGGCAGCATGAAGCCGTGGCACGGCGTCGGGACGCTGATGGACGCGGTCGCCCTGCTCGCGCCGCGGCGGCCGCGGCTCCGCCTGTTGCTGGTGGGTGAGGGCCCCGCGCTTGCGGACCTGAACGCCCGCGCCAGCCAGCAGGACCTGGTCGACCGATGCCACCTCACCGGCCCGGTGCCGAGCGCCGAGGTGCCGGGCTACCTCGCCGCCCTCGACGTGGCCGTCGCCCCCTACCACGACCCGGGTCTCGACGAGGGGTTCTACTTTTCGCCGCTCAAGGTCGTGGAGGCGATGGCCGCGGCGCGCCCGATCGTGGCCTCCGACTTCCCGCCCATCGAGGCGATGCTGGACGGCACCGGGCGGCTCGTCCCTCCGGGCGATGCCGATGCGCTCGCCGAGGCGCTGGTCGACCTCCTCGACGACCCGACCGCCGCACACGCCCTCGGGCTGAGGGCGCGGAGGCGCGCGATGACCCACTTCAGCTGGCGTGCCGTCGCGTCGAGCATGCTGGCCATGGCCGGCCCAGGTGACCCACGCGACCCGGCGCTCGGCGCAGACGCCGGAGTACTGCGCCGTGCAGGCCGGCCGTAGGGTGCGCACCGGCATGGCCGGCCAGAGATCGAGTGCGACGGCGGCTCGCTCGGCACCGTCGACCGGTGCGGCTGCGGCGACCGGTGCGGCCTCGACGACCGGTTCCGGATCCGGATCGGTGCTGCGCCGCTTCCTGCCCTTCCTCGGTCCGGTGCGCGGCACGCTCGCCCTGGGGATCGCGGCCGGCGTCGTCCAGACTGTCTTCCAATGGATGTCGCCGTGGCCGCTGAAGCTGATCTTCGACAGCGTCCTCAACAACATCCCGCTGCCGGCGTTTCTCGCCTTCCTGCCCGCCGCGCCGGACGCTCGCCTGGCAGTCCTCGCCGCCGGCATGGCGCTGATCGCTGTGGGGATCGGGGTCTTCGGCTATGCATCCACGGTCTGGCTCGCCCAGGCCGGCCAGCGCCTCGTGTACGACGTCCGGGTCGCCCTGTTCGGCCACCTCACGGCGCAGTCGCTCGCCTTTCACGACGCTCGCACAACCGGCGACATGATGAGCCGCCTGAGCGGAGACGCGCAGGCGCTCCAGGCGATGATGATCAGCGCTGTCCCGACCTTGCTCAACAACGTCCTCACCATGGTCGGCATCGTCGTCATCATGTTCCTCGTCGACTGGCGCTTCGCGCTGGTCACGCTGGCTCTCGTGCCCGTCCTGCATCTCAGTGCCCGGCGCATGATCGTGGGTCTCAAGACTGCCGTCCGCCAGGCACGCCGCCAGGAAGGGGTGGCGTCCGGGGTGGCCCAGGAGGTGCTCGCGGCCATTTCCGCGGTGCAGGTGTTCGGGCGGGAGTCAGACGAGTCCGACCGCTTCGCGAGCGCCACCGCCAACGGGCTCGCAGCCAGCCGGCGCGCGATCGCGTTGCAGTCGGGCCTGACGAGTGTGGCCGGCGGGATCATGGCCCTCGGCGCGGTGCCGGTGGTGTGGCTCGGCGCGCTCGCCATCATCCACGGCCAGCTCACGGTCGGTGAGTTGCTGCTCTTCACGGCCTACCTGCGGGCCACCTACACACCGATCCGGCAGACGGCCAAGCTGGCCATCGTGTTCGGCCAGGGGATGGCCGCCGCCGAACGGATCGCCGAAGTCCTCGACACGGCGGAGGAGGTTCCCGAGCGACCGTCGGCTCACGCCCCGGGCCCCGGTCCCGGGACCCTGACGTTCGAACACGTCGGCTACCGGTATGCGACGGGTCGCCCCGTGCTCGAAGACGTGGGGCTGGAGATCCCGGCAGGCACGCGGCTGGCGATCGTCGGTGCCACCGGATCGGGCAAGAGCACGCTGGTCCGGCTCATCCCGCGCTTCTACGATCCGACGGCCGGCAGTGTCCGACTCGACGGCGTGGATCTCCGCGACCTGACACTGGCCGGCCTGCGCGGACGGGTCGCGATGGTGACCCAGGAGCCATACGTCTTCCGGGGCACCGTCTGGGAGAACATCGCTTACGGCGCCGTCGGGCCTCGCCTCTCTCGGGAGGCGTCCATCGCCGCGGCCCGTGCGGCAGGCGTCGACGCGGTGCTCGAGGGCCTCCGCGACGGGTACGACACGCTCGTGTCCGAGCGCGGGTCGACGCTGTCGGGCGGACAGAAGCAGTGCATCTCCGTGGCGCGCGCGATGGCCCGCGATCCCCGGGTGCTCGTGCTCGACGAGCCGACGACCGGTCTCGACGCCAGGGCCGAAGCCGTGCTCGTGGCGGCTCTCGACCGACTGGCCGAGGGACGCACGACGATCGTCGTCAGCCACCAGCTCGGCGCCGTCCAGGGCGCCGATCAGATCGTCTTCCTGGACCACGGCCGCATCGTGGAACGGGGCACGCACCGCGAGCTCCTCGAAGCGCGGTCGCGCTACTGGGACCTGCATTCCGTCCAGGCCGGCCGACTCGCCCCCGAGGCAGCCGCCGGCCGCATCAGCACCCTCACTGGAGGACTCCGATGATCGAGAACCCGAGAGCGGTGGATCCCACCCGGCTCTGTGTCGTGGGGGCCGGCTATGTCGGCCTGACCGCCGCAGCCTGCCTCGCGGAGGCGGGCCACAGCGTGACCTGTCTCGAGGCCGCCCCGCACCGGCTGGCGATGCTCGAGGCCGGCGAGATGCCGATCTTCGAACCTGGTCTGGCCGAGATCGTCGCCCGGAATCGGGCCAGCGGCAGGCTGCGCTTCACCGCCGACGTCGCCGAGGCGATGAACGGGACCCACTACGCCCTGCTCTGCGTCGGAACTCCGCCGCGAGACGACGGGACACCCGACCTGACCCAGATCGCCCGGGCGGCGCGGCAGCTCGCGGCCGTCGCCGAAGGAGAGCTCGTCCTGATCGTCAAGAGCACCGTCCCGCCCGGGACCTGCGAGGCGCTCGAGATCCTCGCCACGGACGCCGCCGCACCGACGGTCCGCGTCCGCGTGGCGTCCAATCCGGAATTCCTTCGTGAGAGCCGGGCGGTCGCCGATTTCTTCGCGCCCGACCGCATCGTCGTCGGCACCGACGACCACGAGCTGGGCCGCCGGGTGGCCGACCTGTATCCCGCCGGGTCCGAGGTCCTGATCTGCGACCGGCGCAGCGCCGAGCTGATCAAGTACGCTGCGAACACCTTTCTGGCGGTCAAGATCTCGTTCGCAAACGAGGTCGCGGGCCTCTGCGAGCTCCTCGGCGCCGACGCAAGCCCGGTGCTCGAGGGCGTCGGCCTGGATGCACGGATCGGAGGAGCGTTCCTCGGCCCGGGTCCCGGCTTCGGCGGCTCCTGCCTTCCCAAGGACCTGTCCGGGTTCCTCGCCACGGCGGCGTCGCTCGGATACGAAGCTCCCATCGCGGCAGCCGCCCTGGCGGTCAATGAGCGAGCGCCCGCGGCCGTGGTCGCCAAGCTCGAGCTTGCGCTCGACGGCCTGCCCGGCAAGCGGATCGCCGTCCTGGGCCTGGCGTTCAAGCCAGGCACGGACGACACGCGCGACTCGCCCGGGGTCGCCCTCGTGCGGACCCTGGCCGATCGGGGTGCACATGTGAGCGTGTACGACCCGCTGGCCAGCTGCGAGGGCCTGCCGGCGGAGGTCCACAGCGACCCGTATCGGGCGGCCCGCGGCGTCGACGGGCTCGTGATCGCCACGGGCTGGCCGGCGTTCGGCGAGCTCGAACCGTCCACCATGCGCGCAACGATGGCCGGGACGGTGCTCGTGGACGCCGCGGGTGTCCTTCGCGGTCAGGGCTGGCGGGAAGCCGGCTTCAGTCTGTACGGCATCGGCTGGGGGTTGCCGAGCAGCCTGCACCCGGTGATCTGGCAGGCCATCAACTGGGCTGTCCCCCGCGCCGCCGCGTGAGGGATCAAGCGGTGCCGGCCGACCGCGGGTCCGGTGCTGCTAGTCTCAGGTCGTGAACGACGCCCCCCGGCGCCGGTGGCGGCTGCCGGCCCGCCTCTGGTCGGACAGAAGCCTCGCCGGCCGGCTCATGGTCCTGCAGGTCGCGGTCCTCGCGTTTGCGATGGTGGCGGTGGTGGCGGTGGTCGCGACCACGTTCGACCGCCTTTCGATGAGCGCGGTCGAAGCCGGACTGGCGGACGACATCACGGAGTTCAAGACCGCCGCGCTCGCCCGTCCGGCATCCCAGAGCCTCGACGGCTTCACGAGTGCGTATCTCGCCCGACAGCCCTTCGAGCTCGGCACGTTCCTTGTCGTCCAGGTCGCCGGTCAACCGGCCCAGGGCAATCCAGGGTCGGAGCCACTGCAGGCTGATCCGCAGGTCAAGGCCTGGCTCGCGCACCCTCCCGACGTCGGCACGTTCCGCAGCGTCACGGCGGGCTCGAGGCAGTACCGGGTGCGGCAGAGCCCGATCACCCTCGGACCGCAGACGCTCGGCAGCGCCATCTCGTTCACCGACCTCAGGACGGTGGCGAACGAGACAGTGAACGTGTCGCTGCTGACCGCGGGCGAGGCCGGTGTCGCGGTGCTGCTGGCCGTCGTGAGCACGTATGTCGTCCTGCGGCGGGTGCTCCGCGTGGTGGCCGAGGTGACATCCACAGCCGGTCTCATCACGAGCGCGAACCCCAGCCGTCGCCTGGAGGAGCGTCCGGCGAACGACGAGATCGGGCGGCTGGTGCACACATTCAACGACATGCTCAACCGCCTGGAATCAGCCTCGCAGGCCCAGCGCCGGCTGCTCTCGGACGTCTCCCACCAGATGCGCACACCGCTGACGGTCATGCGCGGACACCTCGAGGTCGCACGCCGCACCGGCCTCAACGACCCGGCGGAGGCGCGTGAGACCATCGATCTCGTGCTCGACGAGCTGGCCCACACGGGCGCCCTGGTGGACCGCATGCTCGTCCTCGGCCGGTCCCTCGAGCCCGATTTCGTGCAGCCCGAGCCGGTCGACCTGCGGTCGTTCCTCAGCGACGTCTCCACCGCTGCCCGGATCCTCGCGCCGCGGCAGTGGGCCCTGGGAGCGATCCCCGATCTCGTGATCCTCGTCGACCGCGACAAGATTCGAGGCGCACTCCTGAACCTGGTCGACAACGCGATCAAGGCGACCGGGCCCGGAGATACGATCCGGATCGGGGCGGAGGTCGGGCCCGGCGGCGCCATCACCATCCTCGTGGCCGATACCGGGAGAGGTATCCCGATCGAGCAGCACGAACGGATCTTCCAGCGCTTCGAGCGCGGCGCCCGAGTCGACGAGCGAGGTTCGGGTCTCGGCCTCGCGATCGTCAAGGCTGTGGCGGAGGCCCACGGGGGGCATGTCGCGATCGACAGCGCCGCCGGAGCGGGCTGCACCGTGCGGATCGTCCTGCCGGCCAGTCGGATCGCGCCCGGCGAGCCCGTGCCGAACACCGTCGATACATGAACGTCCTGATCGTCGAGGACGACCGCCGCATCAGCGCCTTCCTCGTCAAGGGGCTCAAGGCCGAGGGCTACTCCACGAGTGCGGCGTATGACGGGGACGAAGCCCGCGAGATGGTGGAGCTGGCCGGCGCCGACTTCGACCTTGTGCTCCTCGACCTGGGTCTTCCCGGGACCAGTGGGCGGGTGGTGCTCGAGGTGCTGCGGGTGACCCGGCCGGCGCTGCCGGTCATCATCCTCACCGCGCGCGACGATCTCGAGAGCAAGGTGTGGGGGCTCGACGCGGGCGCGGCCGACTACATCACCAAGCCGTTCGCCTTCGAGGAGCTGCTGGCCCGCATCCGGGCAGCGCTGCGGGCGAGGGATCAGGCCGTCGCTCACCAGCTTGTGGTGGACGATCTTCGCCTCGACCTGCTGACCAAGGTGGCCTGGCGGAGCGGGCGCCGGATCGACCTTTCCGTGCGGGAATGGTCGCTCCTCGAGTTCTTCATGCGCCACCCGGAACAGGTGCTGTCCAGGGCCCAGATCCTCAACCACGTCTGGGAGATGGACTTCGAGGCCGGCAGCAACGTCGTCGACGTGTACGTCGGCTACCTGCGCCGCAAGCTCAACGGCCCGGGACAGCAGCCGCTGCTGCAGGCCCTTCGCGGGGCCGGCTACCGGCTGCTCCCGCCCAACCCGCTCCCCTGACGGCGGGGAGGCGTTCCGTCAGGCGGCCGAGGCGCCCGCTGCCTGGCGCAGCCACTCCACCTCGCGCCCGTACCCTTCCCGGAAGCCGATCCGGGCCTCGAAGCCGAGGAGCTGCCGGGCACGAGTGAGGTCGGCCGCGGTGTGACGCACATCCCCGCGGGCGAACGGCTCGGCAGCGATCTGCACCGGTCGGCCCACGAGCTCCTCGAGGAGGGCGAAGATCTCGAGGAGCGTGATCCGCGAGCCCCCGCCGACGTTGACAGCGAGCCCCGCCACCGGCGCATCCGCCGCGCGGCGGGTGGCATCCACGATGTCATCAACGTAGGTGAAGTCGCGGCTCTGGGTCCCATCGCCGAGCAGCTCGATCGGCCGGCCGGCGAGGGCGGCCTCGGCGAACCGACGAAGGCCCATGTCAGGTCGCTGGCCAGGCCCATAGACGGTGAAGTAGCGCAGGGCGACGGTCTCGAGTGCGTCGCCGTCGGCGGCCAGGCAGAGCCGCTCGGCCTCGAGCTTGGTCTGGCCATACGGTGAGATCGGTGCCGGCACGCCGGTCTCGCGGAACGGCAGCGGTGCGTCGCCATACACCGACGACGAGGATGCGTAGACGAGGCGCCGCACGGCGGGTGCCTTCAGGCAGGCGTCGAGGAGGCGCCGAGTCGCGTCCACGTTGTCATGCCGATAGAGGCCCCCGAGCTCGAAGCTCGGACGCACGCCGGGTCGACCGGCCAGGTGGAAGACGACCTCGGCTCGCTCGAGGAGGGGCTCGAGGGGCAGGTCGACGAGGTCGCCTCGGACGTGCGTGTACCGCGGGCTCCGCAGCAGCGCGGCGGTGCGCGCGTGCTTCTCCGCGACGTTGTAGGTGGTGGTGTACGCGTCGACGCCGATCACGGCATGCCCGTCGTCAAGGAGGCGGCGAGCAAGGCGCGAACCGATGAAGCCCGCGGCCCCGGTCACCAGGAAGGTGCGCGAGCCAGGCTGACGCGGCCGCGCCGGATGGAGGTCGGTGGGTTCCGTATGCATGGTCCGTACGTTGACCGTCGCCGCTGTGGTGGCGATGAAGGCTCGATGAGAAGGTTCTCATGGCGCGCGGCTCCCGGAGACCCGCTGCTATGCTCGCCGCTTGAAGGCTGAGCATCCCGAGCCCGTGCGTCGGAGCGAGGTGGCCTGGCCGCGCCTGGTGATGCTGCGTCACGGCGCGACGACGGCTCCTCCCGGGACCTTCCTGGGAACTCGGAGCGATCTGCCATTGAGCGCCCGAGGCACCGGGCAGGCCCGCATGGCGGGCATCCGGCTCGCCCGCCGGAGCTTCTCGGCGGTCCTGGTGTCGCCGCTGCTGCGAGCCCGGGAAACCCTCGCGCTGGCCCTGCCCGAGACGGACTCGATCGCGGACGACCGCCTCCGGGAGCTGGACATGGGTGTCTTCTCGGGACTGACCTGGGAGCAGATCAAGGCCCGGGACCGGGAGGCGGCTCGGGCCTGGCGTGCCGGGTCGGCCGCGCCCGGCGGCGAGGGGGCGTGGCAGATGTGGCGTCGCACCATCGAGCTCGGCGTGGAACTCGCCGAGCGCCTGCCGAGGGGCGCGGACGCCCTCCTCGTGACACACAGTGGTCCCATCCGGGCGCTTCGGGGCAGCGCCCACGGCCTCTCGCCGGCGGAAGTCCGGCACGTGCGCGTGCCCCATGGCGGCCTCCGCTGCATCCGCCTGACGCCGGACGTCCTGGAGCGCTGGCGGACGCTCCTCGCCGAGGAGTCGCCGCTGCCATAGCGCGAGGCGCGAGACTCGGGTCCCTCCTCGTTGGGCGCCCTGCGCCTCGTACAATCGGGCCATGGCCGCGCCCCCGTCGTCCACGCCCGTCGGACGCGTCTTCCGGCGTTCGATCGCGGCCGATCCGCCGGTCGCGGTCGCCGCGGAGGGGTCGACGATCCGCGCCGCGGACGGCCGCGAGTACCTCGACGCCGCGGGCGGGGCGATCGTCGTCAACGTGGGTCACGGCCGGCGGTCCGTCGCCGCCGCGATGGCGGACCAGGCCGCCCGGGTCGCCTACGCGCACGGCAGCACATTCACCTCCGAACCGCTCGAGCGGTACGCCGCGGAGATCGGCCCGCATCTCCCGCTCGACGCCCCGGCGATCTACCCGGTGAGCGGCGGGAGCGAGGCGATCGAGACGACCCTCAAGCTCGCCCGGGCATACCACCTCGCGCGCGGCGAGGCGGATCGGACGGTCGTCATCGCCCGCTGGGGGAGCTATCACGGGAACACCCTCGGCGCTCTCGACCTTTCCGGTCGGCTCCCGCTCCGCCGCCCTTACGACCCGTGGCTCGGCCGGTTCGCCCACGTGAGCGCCGCCTATCCGTACCGTGGCGGTGAACCCGCCGCGCGGGCCCTCGCCACGACCGTGGAGCTCGTGGCGGAACTCGAGGCGGTCATCGCAGCCTCCGGCCCGGAGCGGGTCGCGGCGTTCGTCGGCGAGCCGATCGTCGGAGCGACCCTCGCGGCGGCCGTGCCTCCCGACGACTACTGGCCGGCGATCGCCGAGGTATGCCGGCGCCATGGGATCCTCCTCGTCGCGGACGAGGTCATGACCGGCTTCGGGAGGACCGGCCGCTGGTTCGCCGTCGACCACTGGGGCGTCCGTCCGGACATCCTCGTCGCGGCGAAGGGCGCGACCGGAGGCTACTGGCCGTTCGGCTTCGCCGCGGTGGACGATCGGATCCGGCGGACCATCCTCGACGCGGGCCCATTCGTCCACGGGTTCACGTACAGCCACTCGCCGGTAGGAGCGGCTGTCGCCCGGGAGGTCCTCCGGATCCTCGAGGTCGAGGACCTCGTCGTCGCGTCGGCCGTCAAGGGTGGACGGCTCCGTACGCTGCTCGAGGATCGGCTCGGCGACGACCCCCACGTGGGCGAGGTCCGCGGTCGCGGCCTCCTCGTCGGCATCGAGCTCGTCGCGGACCGCGCGAGCCGCGCGCCGTTCCCGCGATCGCTCCGCGTGACGGAGGCGGTCGTGGGTGCCACGCGCGAGCGCGGCGTCCTCGTCTATTCGGGGACTGGTCTCGCCGATGGACTGAACGGCGATTCCATCCTCCTCGGCCCGCCGTTCAACGTCACGGACGCGGAGATCGAGCGGATCGTCGACGCGGTGGCGGAGGCGATCGCCGAGGCCGCCAGGGCGGCGTCAGCGACGGGCGCGGGCAGGACCTGACCCGAGACGAGGTCAGCGCCGGGCGGTGCCCCGGAGGACGAAGGCGACCCCGATCAGCACGAGCGCGATCGGCCACGCGTACCGGCCGATCTCCGGGAAGCCGCTGACGTGGCTCGCGACCGTGGATCCGCCGAGGATCGTGAGGAGGCCGCCGAGGGCGAGCTGCCATCCCCACCCGCCGCGCGAGGCGGCCCGGACCAGGGCGATCGCGATGAACGCGATGCCGAGCGCGAACGTCCCCCAGCCGTCGCCGGAGATGACACCGGCGTCCGTGAGGGCACTCGGGAGCGCGATCGCCGTGATGATCGCCCCGATGTAGAGCGCGGAGGTACGCCGGCGGGCGGCCCACGAGATGAGGAACGCGAGCCCGACCGCGAGGACCACGAGCGAGCCGGCCGCCCGGAACTCGGGTGCGACCTGCTGGAGGAGCAGGAGACCGCCGAAGACGACGAGGAAGACGCCGAACCATGGGACGCCGGGTCGCCCGACATCGCGGCCCCCGCCCCAGTTCCATTCGAGCACGTGGATCCCGCCGCCGTCGCTGCTGCCGCCTCGATCGTTCACGCCGTCAGCCTACCGCGCCCGCCGACCGCGCGTCATCGACGGCGTCACTGGGCTCGTCCTCGACATGGTCGAAGCCGAGACGATCGGCGATCCGCCTCAGTGGGCCCGGTGCCCACCAGTTCCAGCGGCCGAGGAGACGCATCGTCGCGGGAACGAGGAGGACGCGGACGATCGTCGCGTCGAGGAGCACGGCGATGGCCATCCCGACGCCGATGCTCTTGATGGTGATCGTGTCCGCAAGGGCGAACGCGGCGAAGACGCTCACCATGATGAGCGCGGCACCGGTGATGACGCCGGCCGTCCGGGCGAGACCCTCGGCGACGGACGCCGTGTTGTCGCCGGTCCGACGATATGCCTCCTGGATCCGCGACAGGAGGAGGACCTCATAGTCCATCGAGAGGCCGAAGATGACGCTGAACATGATGATCGGGTTGCCGGCGATCGTGTAACCCGTCGGCGTGAAGTGCAGGACGTCGGCGAGGTTGCCGTCCTGGAAGATCCAGACGAGGGCACCGAAGCTCGCACTGATCGACAGGAGGGTCATGACCACGGCCTTGATCGGGATGAAGACCGAGCCGAAGAGGAGGAACAGGACGAGGGCGCTCACGATGAGGGTGAGGCCGATCGCGTACGGCATCCGCTCGCCCTGCGAGACGAGGAAGTCATGGCCGGTCGCCGCCACGCCGCCGACCTGGGTCGCGATCCCGTCGCCGGCATGGATCGCCCGGAGGGTGGGGATCAGGTTGGTCGCCGCCGGTGTCGCCGGATCGAGCGGGCTGATCGCGTTGAAGCGGACGACGTCGCCCCGGACGTACGCGCTCTGGAGTGCCGTGAGGGCGGCGGCGAGGACCGCCGGTCGCGCGGTCGGCGGCGTCGCGTAGAGCGCGGCGATCGCAGCCGGCGTGAACGCCGCCCCGGTCGTCGGGTCGGTGAGGGAGTAGGCGCCCTCCACCCGGTCGATCCCGGGCAGGCGGCCGACGGCCGACGCGTACGTCGCGAGAGCGAGCGCGACGTCGTGACTCGTCGGGTCGCCGGTCACCGTCGCGACGATCTCGATCGGGGTCGTCTCGCCCTTCGGGAAGTTTCGCTCGAGCGCGACATACGCGTCGCGGCTCTCGAGTCCCGCCGGATAGACCGCGGCGTCCGGCACTCCCTGGGTGAGGTGGAAGAACGGCGAGCCGAGGACGAAGAGCAGCGCGAGGACGGGGATGAGGACGGCGACGGGGCGGCGCATGACCGCGGTCGCGACCTGCTCCCAGCGACGGCCGCCGCCCGGATTCGGCGTCCGGCCCAGCCGCACGAGGAGGCCGGATACGCTGAGGGCGTTGACCCGCGGGCCGAGCATCCCGAGGACGGCCGGCAGGAACGTCAGGGCAAAGGCGAGGGTGCTGAGCACGACGAGCATCCCGGCGAGGCCGATGCTGCGGAGCGCTGGTGCGGTGAAGAGGAGGAGGCCGGACAGGCCGACCATGACGGCGAACCCGGAGAAGGCGACGGCCTTGCCGCTCGTCGCGATCGCCTTCTCGACCGCGGCCGCCGTCGTCCGGCCGCGAGCGAGCTCCTCGCGGAAGCGGCTGACGATGAAGAGGCTGTAGTCGATCGCAAGGGCGAGGCCGAGCATCGTCGCGATGTTGAGGACATAGACGCTCATCTCGACCTGCTGGCTCACGAAGTAGATGAGACCGAGTGTCGAGGGGATCGCGAGACCGGCCACGATGAGCGGCATCCCGGCGGCCACGATCGATGCGAAGACGATGATGAGGATGATCGCGACGAACGGCAGACTCACCGTCTCCGCCCGCTGCAGGTCCGTCTCCGAGAGCGCAGCCGAGTCCTTCGTGATCGGCCCGTAGCCGGTGAGCTGGAGGGTGTACCCCGCCGGCGGCGTGAGCTCGGCCCGGATCCCGTCGACGAGTCCGACGGACTGCTCGTCCGTGACGGTGAGCTGGATGATCGCGTAGGCGGCATCGCCGGCGGTGCTGATGAAGCGCCGGTCGTGTGTCCCGGCATATCCGACGATGCCCGAGACGTGCGGGTCCAGCGCCACCTTCGCGAGGCTCGTGGCGATCGCCTGCTGGAACGGAGCGGCCGCGGCGTCCGTCCCGGCCGGACCGTGGAACAGGACGATGATGCTGCTCCGGCCGGCCCCGAAGTCGGACGCGAGGCGGTCAGCGACCTGGGCCGACTCCGAGTTCGGGTCGAGCCAGCCGCCGGACGAGAGCCCACTCGAGGCCTTCGTCGCGAAGAAGCCCATCGCCACGGCGACGACGACGGCGAGGATGGCGACCGGGCGACGGAAGCGGTAGACGAACGCTCCCCAGCGGCTGAACATCGGTGACGATCCTCCCAGTGTGGCCGTGGACCGCGGCTGCTCGAACGGCGGTCGCGATGAACGGGCGTGAACGGTCGCGAACGGTTGGCGGCGTGGAACGCTGCCGGCTCCGGGAACCATAGAGAATACGAATTCTCCATGTCAAGCCCTCGACTCCTGCCCGTGTTGCAGGCTCGCGGACGGCCCCGTAGACTGACGCGAGCGAACGCTCGTTTTAGCAGTGGATCCGATCGTGCCAGGGGTTCCTTCCGGAGTCACGATGCCCCGCGTCACCGCAGCTCATGGCCAGGAGGTCCGGTCCCGGATCGTCGATGCGGCGCTCCGCGTCTTCGGCGAGCTCGGCTATCACCACGCGACGATCCAGGACGTCGTCCGGGCGAGCGACCTTTCGGTCGGCGCGATCTACACGTATTTCAGCGGCAAGGACGAGCTGTTCCTCGCCTGCTGCGACGTCACGGCCGGCGAGGTGACGGGCGCGCTCGCCGACCGCCTGACCGCCGGCCGCTCGACGGCGGACAAGCTCCGCATCGGCGTCCGCTTCTACCTCGACACGGTGGACGGCGCGGTCGGGGGCTCCGCGTCGGCGAGCCTCCTCGTCCACGCCTGGGCGGAGGCCGAGCAGGAGCCGGCGGTCCGCGAGATGCTCAGCCGGCGGCGAGAGCAGCTCGTGACGGTCACCCGGATGCTGCTCGCCGAGGGTGTCGCCGGCGGCGAGATCCCGGCCTGGGCGGACATCGACGCGCTCGCCGTCGGGTACGCGGCGATGCTCGACGGGTTGTCGCTCATCCGGATCGAGGCCGGGCCGCGCTACCGGCGGAGCGATGCCGAACGGCAGGCGGGCGCGATGATCGACCTCCTCATCGGTGCGGCCGGCGGACCGACCCCGCCGGCTGCGGGCCCGGTCCACTGAGCCGACGACGATGGCCCATGCCGAGACCGTTCGCGGCCCGATCGCCCCCGAGGCACTCGGGTTCACCCTGCCGCACGAGCACACGGCGATCGCGCTCTGGCACATCCCCGGTCGCTGGGACTACTGGCAGCTCACGGCGGACGACGAGACGATCGAGGCCGAGCTCGGCCGCTACCGCGAGGCCGGCGGCGGCACGCTCGTCGACGTCACGCTGCCCGGCGTCGGCCGCGATCCGGACCGGCTGGTCCGGATCAGCGAACGGACGGGACTCAACGTCGTCATGGGCTGCGGCTGGTACCGCGGCGACTACTACCCGAGCGAGGCGGGGATCGATCGCCGCTCGGTGGACGATCTCGCCGACGAGCTCGTCGGCGAGATCGCGAGGGGCGTCGGCGCGAGCGGGATCCGGCCCGGGATCATCGGCGAGATCGGCACGGACAAGCCGTGGATCTCGCCCGCGGAAGAGCGCGTCCATCGAGCCGCCGCGCGAGCGGCCCGCCGGACCGGTCTCGCGATCACGACGCACGCGGTCATGTCGCCCGTCGGGCTCGCCCAGCTCCGGATATTCGAGGAGGAACGGGTGGATCCGGCCCGGGTCGTCATAGGCCACGCCGACTCGTATCCGGTGCTCGAACACCTGCTCGAGATCGTCCGCCGCGGGGCGTCCGTCGAGTTCGACTTCCTCGGCATGAGCTTCACGCCGATCGAACGCCACGGTGAGGGCCGGATCGTCGAGCTCGTCCTCGCCCTCATCGCCGCCGGTCACCTCGACCGGATCCTCCTCTCGCAGGACGTCTGCCACGACAGTCAGCTGAAACGGTACGAGGGCAATGGCTATGTCCACCTCCACGAGACGTTCCTGCCGCGGCTCCGTGCCGCCGGCGTGTCGGCCGCAGAGATCGACGCCATGACGATCGCGAACCCGAGGCGGCTCCTCTCGATCGACTGAGCGGCCTCAGCCCTCGAGCGTCGCTTCCACCGAGAGCTCGACATTGCCCTTGAGCGCCTTCGAGATGGGACAGCCGTCCTTCGCCTCGGCGGCCGCGGCGGCGAAGCTCTCCGCGGTCGCTCCGGGGACGCTGCCGCGGACCAGGATGTGGGCGCTCACGACGGTCCAGCCGGAATCGCGCCGGTCGGCGGTCACGGCGACCTCCACGTCGAGGCGGGTCGGTGGCGTGCCGGCCTTGGCGAGGATGTTCGAGCAGGCCATGGAGTAGCAGGCGGCGTGCGCCGCGGCGAGAAGCTCCTCGGGGCTCGTCACGCCGGCCGGCTCGCCGGTCCGTGCGGCCCATGTGACCGGCAGGTCCGCGAAGACGCCGGTGGTCCCGGCGCTCACCCGACCTGCCCCGCCGAGCAGATCGCCCGACCAGGTGCCCTTCCCGATCCGTGTCGTCGCCATCGTGCCGACCTCCTGTCCCGACCTGCCCTGCCTCGCCGATGTCCCGGCCATCCTCGCACAGGGCCGCGGAGGACGCCTCGGAGGCCCGAGTGCCCGGATCGCTCAGCGGAGGAACTGTCGGAGCGCTCCGGCGAGCGCGCGGTGCCGGACCGTCCGTGGCAGGACCACCCGCTGGAGTCCGGCGAAGTCCCGGTGGGCACGGAGAGCCTCCGCGAGGCCGTCGACGAAGCCCGCCTCGGCCAGCGGTTCGAAGCCCTCCTCCCACCACAGATCGAGGACCCGGAGCGCGCCCGCGCCTCGGTCGATCCGCGGCTCGATCCGTCCGACGAGGCGGTCGCCAAAGAGGATCGGCAGGACGTAGTACCCCCAGCGGCGCTTTCGCTCCGGGACGTAGACCTCCCAGACGTAGTCGAATCCGAAGAGGGCCCGCAGGAGGTCGCGATCCCAGACCAGCGGGTCGAGGGGGGCGAGGAGCGCGACACCGGGCGGCCGGCCGCCTGGAGGAACGCCCCCCGCGACCTCCGCCGTCGCAGCCTCGAGGAAGTGCGCGTCCGTGGCGACGATGAAGCGGTCGCCGCGGACGCCCTCGACGCGGATGGGAACGAGATCCCCGGACTCGACCAGGTCGTCACGGAGGCCGGCTCGACCGCTCGCGCCGTCCGGATGAACGCCGAACCACAGCTCCGCCTGGCCGCCTGTCCCGAGCAGGCCGTGAGCGCGGTAGCGCGAAAGGAGTCGATGACGGCGCTGCTCACGTTCCGGCGGCCGGGTCGCGAGGATCTCCGGCGGGAAGAGGCGTTCCGCGAGGTCGTAGACGCGGCGATTGCCCTCGCGGCGGGTGATCGCGATGACCCGGGCCTCCGCGAGCGCCTCGAGGAGCGCCCGGATCTGGTTCGTGGGGCGCCAGTACCAGTCGATCGCCGCTCGTGGCTCCAGGTCCGTGGAGGAGAGCGCGCCGTCGCGTCGGATCCGGTCGAGCAGCTCCTCGACGAGCGGAGCGTGCTCGTCGAAGGCGCCGCCGGTGTGGGCGGCGCGGGCGCGGTCCCAGGTGATCCGGTGATATGGCAGCTCGGACGTCGGCAGGATCGAGAGCCCCTTGTTGTAGGCCTCGAAGAGGACCCGCCGGTCGTACAAGAGGGCGTCCGTCCAGGCGCGCCGGTAGCCGGCCACGCGCGCGAGGAGGACGAGGTCGTGATTGCGGCCGGCGACCTCGAGCGGGTCGAACTGGAGCGAGCCGAGCCGATCGACGACCGCGAGCACGCTCGCCGGGTCGGCCGGCAGCCCGCGCGGTGGGGCGAGCAGGTGGCGGAGGACGAGGAACCGACGGGCGATCGACGCCGACGCCTCGATCATGCCTCGATCACGCACCGATCACGCGGGGTATGTCCCGAACTGACTGAGCGGGGACCCCCTTCGTCGCTGCCTCGCGGGAGCCGGCGCTCCGTGGATCGCGCCTCACGCGGCTGCCGGGTCCGCGAGTCGCTCGAGGTAGCGTCGCCGCCACGACTCGGTCGGGCCGACGTTGTTGAAGGTGTACACATGGAGGTCGACGATCCCCGAGTCGGATCTCGCGGCCGTCGCGGCCAGACCCTCGAGCAGGCCGTCCGGCCGATAGAAGCCGCCGGAGCGTACGAGCCGGGCGGCGAACCGGGTGTTCTTCGAGAGGAAGCCTCGGCTGTCGGCGACGCCGATCCGCGCCCCGATCGCAAGGAGCCGATGCGGCTCCGCCACCCCGGGGATCCCGATGCGCACCGGGAGCGCGATCCCCTCGGTCCGTCGCGCCGTCAGCCACGTCGCGATGGCGGCCGCGTCGAAACAGAGCTGGGTCGTCATCGATGTCGCGAACTCGGCCTTCGCCCGGAGCGCCTCGAGGAGCGCGCCATCGGGGATGAAGGCGTGACCCTCCGGATAGCACGGAACACCGATCTCGGTGAACGGGTGGCCGAGGTCCGCCATCGCCCGGAGCAGGGACAGCCCGTCGAGGAATGCGCCCGGCTCCTTCGTATCTCCGCCGACGACGAACACCCGATGGGTCCCGATGCCCCGCAGCCGGGCGAGGAGGTCCGCGAGGTGGGCGCGATCGTGGATCATCCGCGCCGCGAGATGCGGCACCGCGACGAATCCGGTCGCCTCGAGCGACTCGCAGAGGTCGATCGTCGCCTCGATCCCCATGGCCGGCGACGCCGTCACCGAGATCGTCGAGCCGGGCGGAAGGATCGCGGCCCGCTCGTGTGCGCTCTTGAGCGGCAGCAGCTCGAACGTCGGGGCAGCGAGGAGCCCGGCGAGCACCATCCGCTCCTCCGGACCGAGACGGATCCCGCGCCTGAACCACACGGCTCAGACCTCAGAATCGGGCAGCACGGCCTTCCGCCGGGCCATGAAGTCGAGGAGCGCCTCGTCCATCGCCGGGTCGATCGGCGGCGCCTCGTACTCGGCGAGCATCCGCTTCCAGATCGCGTTGGCCCGCTGAGCGGCATCGAGTCCGCCGTCCTCGCTCCATTGCTCGAAGCTGTTGTTGTCGGCGACCTCGGAACGGTAGAACGCCGACTCGAAATTCGCGAGGGTGTGGGCGGTACCGAGGAAGTGGTGACCCGGACCGTTCTCGATGATCGCTTCGAGCGCCTGGCCGTTCTCCGACATGTCGACGCCCTTGACGAAGACGGCCGCCATCCCGCACTGATCCGCGTCGAGGATGAACTTCTCGTAGCCGATGGCGAGGCCGCCCTCGAGCCAGCCCGCCGCGTGGAGGACGAAGTTCACGCCGGCGAGGATCGTCGGATTGAACGTCGCCGCGGACTCATAGGCCGCCTGGGCGTCGGCGATCTTCGAGGCGCAGAGGTTGCCGCCGGAGCGGAACGGGACACCGAGCCGCCGGGCGAGCGAGGCCATCGTGTAGAGGACGAGCGCCGGCTCCGGGGTCCCGAACGTCGGTGCGCCGGACTGCATCGAGATCGAGCTCGCGAACGAGCCGAGGATGACCGGCGCACCGGGCCGGACGAGCTGCGTGAAGGCCATCCCGCCGAGCGACTCGGCGAGGGTCTGGGCGCAGACGCCGGCGGCGGTGACCGGCGCCATCGCCCCGGCGAGGATGAACGGCGTGATGATCGTCGCCTGGTTGCTCTCCGCGTAGGCCCGGGCGGACCCGAGCATCGTCCCGTCCCAGACGAGCGGCGAGTTCGCGTTGATGAGGCTCGTGATGACCGTGTGATCCTCGAGGTAGTCCGCCCCGAACAGGATCTTCGCCATCTCGACCGTGTCGCGGGCCCGATCCGGGTGGGTGACCGAGCCCATGAACGGTTTGTCGCTGAAGCGCATGTGGGCGTAGACCATGTCGAGATGCCGCTTCTGGACCGGGACGTCCACCGGCTCGCAGACCGTCCCGCCGCTGTGCTGGAGGTACGGGCTCATGTAGGCGAGCTTCACGAAGTTGCGGAAGTCCTCGATCGTCCCGTAGCGGCGACCGCGGTCGAGGTCACGGACGAACGGGGTCCCGTACGAAGGGGCGAGGACCGTCGTCATGCCCCCGATCGGGACACTTCGCGCCGGATTGCGGGCGTGCTGGACGTACTCCCGCGGCGCCGTTGCCTGGACGATCGATCGGGCGAGGCCGCGCGGGAACCGCACCCGTTCGCCCTGGACGTCCGCCCCCGCGTCGTGGAACAGCCGGAGGGCATCCGGGTCGCCGCGGAAGTC
Organism: Chloroflexota bacterium; assembly: GCA_015478725.1. Lineage (NCBI taxonomy): Bacteria > Bacillati > Chloroflexota > Chloroflexota bacterium. The sequence goes on from JADMIG010000007.1 coordinate 91,669, forward strand.
CAGGCCCACCTGCTCGAGGATCGTGTCGGCGTTGCGCTCGATGATCGAGAGACCCTCGTCGCTCAGCACCTCGAACGGCGCGAGCGTCCGGGTGAGGAACGGCAGGTACGGATCGCGGGAGTGGCTCCGCAGTGCACGTCGCGCATCACGGCCGCCCGAACGGTGGCGAGGGCTCTCGTCCATCAGCGATCCTCCCTTGACGCGGCGGCGACCACCCGTCGCCGGCGTCGTTCGGCCCGGCCAGCATCGCCGGCGTCGGTGATCGTCCGCGCGGTCGGCAGCTCGACCGCCGCGCGAAGGTGTGGATAGGTGGCCGTCCGGTGGGGGAGGGCCATCGCATCGACGAAATGCTCCTGGAACCGCGGCTCGACCGCCGTCTCGATCTTCTCCACGGTCCGGACGACCATCTCGATCTCCGCGCGCGCCGCCTTCGAGAGGAGGGCGATGAGGGCGCCGGTGCCGGCGGCGTTGCCGGCCGGCGCGGCTGCCGCAAGGTCACAGTCCGGGATGAGGCCGAGGACCATCGCGTGGAGGAGGTCGATCTGGCTGCCGAACGCGCCGGCGAGGCGGATCTCGTCGACCTCGTCCACGCCGAGGTGGTCCATGAGCAGCCGAACCCCGGCGTAGAGGGCGGCCTTCGCCAGCTGGATCGCCCGGACGTCGTTCTGGGTGATGAGGATCCGCGGTCCGTCGCCCGCCGGCTCGTGGAGGACGTAGCTGAAGGTCCGGCCGTCGCGGACGATCCGCGGGGTCCGCGCCGCGAGGCTGCCGTCGACGATCCCGTCCGCCGTCACGATCCCGGCGAGGAACAGCTCCGCGATGACCTCGACGATGCCCGAGCCGCAGATGCCCGTGACGCCGATCCGTCGCTCGACCGCGTCGAAGCCCGGGTCGTCCGACCAGCGCGCTGAGCCGATGACCCGGAACCGCGGCTCGAGCGTCGCCCGATCGATCCGGACCCGCTCGATGGCGCCCGGCGCGGCGCGCTGACCGGCGCTGATCTGGGCACCCTCGAATGCCGGGCCGGTCGGACTCGAGGCGGCGAGGAGCCGGTCCTTCGTCCCGAGGACGATCTCGGCGTTCGTCCCGACATCGACGGTGAGCCGGACCCGCTCGGCCCGATGGGCCTCCTCGGCGAGGATGACCCCGGCGGTGTCCGCACCGACGTGGCCGGCGATGCAGGGGAGGACGTAGACCCGGGCGCCCTGGTTGACGCCGCCGAGCTCGATCTCCGCCGCCGTCGTCCGCACGGCCCGGTCCGTCGCCAGCGCGAACGGTGCCGACCCGAGCGGGATCGGATCGATGCCGAGGAGGAGGTGATGCATGATCGGGTTCCCGACGATGGCGAGCTCGAGGATGTCCGATCCGTCGATCCCGCCGCTCGCCGCGAGGCCGGCGACGAGGCTCGTCAGGGCGTCGCGGACGACCCTCGTCATCTCCGCGGCGCCGCCGTCGTGGAGCATCGCGTAGCTCACCCGGCTCATGAGGTCCTCGCCGAAGCGGATCTGCGGGTTCATCACCCCGCTGCTCGCGAGGACCGCGCCATCGGCGATGTCGGCGAGATGGCCGGCGATCGTCGTCGAGCCGACGTCCACGGCCACGCCGAAGATCCGCTCGTGAAGGCCCGGCCAGACGGCGATGACCGCGTGCCCGTCGTGGATCGCGACCGTCACCCGACCGCCGTTCCGCTCGAGGGCGGGCTGGAGGGCGCGGATGACGCCGAGGTCGGACTCCAGGTCGCTCAGGCCCCAGTCGCGTTCGAGCTCGGTGAAGAGGCGGGCGAGATCGCCGCCGGGTCGGGCGAGTTCGGCCGGCGGGACCACCACGTAGTGGAGACGGACGACGGGGTCGACGACGAACGTCCGGACGTCGAGGCCCTTCCGGACGACCTGGCGGTGGACCTGGCTCTCCGGCGGCACGTCGATGAGCAGGTCGCCCCGGACGACGGCCGTGCAGCTGAGGCGGCGGCCCTCTGCCAGGCCCCGCGCGCGGCGGTACTCCCCCTCGAGCGGGCCCTCCTCCGACAGATGATCCGGAGCGGAGGTGATCCCGTGCTTCGGGAAGCTGCCGATGCCCGGGGTCACCTGGCAGCGGCCGCACAGACCGCGCCCGCCGCAGACCGAGTCGATGTCGACGCCGAGCGCGCGTCCGGCGTCGAGGACCGTCGTGCCGACGGGGAATCGGCCACGCCGTCCGGAAGGCGTGAAGATGATGCGCGGATCGGTCTGGGTCGTGGTCGCCACCGGATGAGCGGTCAGCGGGCGGCGGCCGGCTCGGGCGTCCCGCCGCGGCGCGGGTTCAGCCGGCGACCGGTTTCGCCGGCGGCCGGCGGTTCGCGGAAGGTCCGGATCCAGCGCCCGCATTCCGGGTCGTTGCCGAGGAGCACGTCCGCACCCATGATCGCCGCCCTCACGTCGGCGAGGAGCGGGTTGGTGATCGCCGACGTGAGCCCGTTCGACATCGCCATCGTGAGGAAGGCGGCGTTGATGCCCTCGCGATTCGGCAGGCCGAAACTCACGTTGGAGGCGCCGCAGGTCGAATTCACCTTGAGTTCGTCGCGAAGCCGTCGGACGAGATGGAACACCTGGCGGCCCGCGGTCGCCATCGCCCCGATCGGCATGACGAGGGGATCGACGACGATGTCCTGCCGCGGGATGCCGTGGTCCGCAGCCCGCTCGACGATCCGCTTCGCCACCGCGAACCGGACATCCGGATCCTCGCTGATGCCGGTGTCGTCGTTGCTGATCGCGACGACCGCGGCACCGTATTTCTTCACGAGGGGAAGGACCCGCTCGAGGCGCTCCTCCTCGCCGGTCACCGAGTTGACGAGCGGCTTGCCGCGGTATACGGCGAGACCGGCAGCGAGCGCCTCGACGATCGACGAGTCGATGGACAGCGGGACGTCGACGAGCGACTGGACGAGCTGAATCGTCCGGGCGAGGATCGCCGGCTCGTCCGCGAGCGGGATCCCGGCGTTGATGTCGAGCATGTGGGCGCCGGCCTCCACCTGGGCGAGGGCATCGCGCTCGACCCGGCTGAAGTCGCCCTGCTTCATCTCCTCGGCGAGGAGCTTCCGGCCCGTGGGGTTGATCCGCTCGCCGATGATGACGAACGGCCGATCCGCCCCGATGACGACGTCGCGGGTCGCCGAACTGACCACGGTATGGGTGGCGCGGTGGCTCACGCGGGCTCCTTCGCCTGGTCGATGCCGCCGCTCACGACGAGTGCCGCCAGGGCGTGCCGGTCGTATGCCTGTTCGACTCGGTCGGCTTCGGACTGCGCCTCGGCCTCGAGGTCGTCGCCGCACGGGCGCTGGCTCTTCCGCCATTCCTCGATGTAGTCGTTGGCGGACTTCTTTCCTGCCTTGACCGCGGCCTTGTCGATCGCGACCTGGAACCGCGGGTGCAGGACGACCTTGTGGGCCCGCCGGCCGTCCCTGGCGATGACCTGGGCGGGGATGTCGCGCCACCAGATCGTGGTGAGGAAGGCGGCCATCAGGCGACGCTCGCGACGCGGGCGAGGACGAGGTCGGCGGTGACGGCGGAGGTGGTGGCGGGGACGCGCGTCGCCGCCGCGAGGAGGGCCGGCGCCAGCTCCCCGTAGCCCGTCAGGCGGAGCTCGAAGGCGAGTCCGAGGCGGGCCGCGCCACGCCGGGCCGCCGCGACGAGATCAGGATCGTCCGTCTGGGCGAGGTAGACGAGGCGCCGGTAGTTGCCGAAGTACACGGGCAGGAGCTCCGGATGGCGATCCAGGCCGAGCCCGCGGACGACGAGCCGCTCGAAGTTCCGGGCGAGGAAATCGGTGAGGAAGAACGTGCCCGGCTCATCCGCGGCGAGGCGGGCGAAGTCCGCGCGGCCGGCGAAGACCTCGTAGCAGTGGGCGCCGGCAAGCCGCTCGATGCCCTCTGCCTCGAGGACCCGGTCGAGGAGGCCGCCCGTGCCACAGTCGGCGTAGGCGGCGAAGATCTGCTCGTAGCCGCTGGCTCGACCGGCCCGAATCCGGCGCCGGACCGCCTCGGGGATGCCGCCCGGCCGGTTGTGGAGCGTCGCCGGCAGGCAGGTGATCGTCACGTTCTGCAGGGCGGCCTGACGGACGACCGCGACCATCTCGCGGGCGAGCGCGCCGCAGCCGATCACGAGGACGCGGTCGGCGACGGGCTCAGGCGAGGTTGGCACGCTTCTTCTCGATGAGGGCGCGGGCCGTCTCGGCCGCCACCGCCGCGTCGCGGCAGTACGCGTCCGCCCCGACGGCCATCCCGAACTCCTCGTTCAGCGGCGCCCCGCCGACGAGGACGATGTAGTCGTCGCGGATGCCGCGCGACTTGAGCGCCTCGATGACGACCTTCATGTACGGCATCGTCGTCGTGAGGAGGGCGGACATGCCGAGGATGTCCGGATGGTGTTCGTCGAGAGCGGCGAGGAACTTCTCGGCGTCCGTGTTGATGCCGAGGTCGAACACCTCGAAGCCGGCACCCTCGAGCATCATCGCCACGAGGTTCTTGCCGATGTCGTGGATGTCGCCCTTGACGGTCCCGATGACGACCTTGCCGACCGGCTTCGCACCGGTCTCGGCGAGGAGCGGACGGAGGATGGCCATGCCGGACTTCATCGCGTTCGCGGCGAGGAGGACCTCGGGCACGAAGAGGATCCCGTCTCGAAAGTCGATGCCGACGATCCGCATCCCCTCGACCAGCGCCTCATTGAGGACGCGGTCCGGGCCCCAACCCCGGCCGAGGAGGATGTTCGTGCCGATGACGATCTCGGCAGCCATGCCGTCGTAGAGATCGTTGTGCATCTGCTCGGTGAGCTCCTCGTCGGAGAGGCTCGCGAGATTGAGGTCCTGGTCGTCCTGCGCCATGTGCCGCCGAATCCTCCGTGTGCCGGAGCGCCCATCCGGGGTCGCGGGTTCCGCGACGCTTCCCGTCTCGTATTCCACGATGCGGAACGGTGCCGTATGATGGAACGCGTGTGACGCGCAGCGTAGCCCACCGGGGAGGCCGATGTCCAGAGTCCAGTCGATCGAGCGGGCGTTCGCCGTGCTTGGTGCCCTCTCCGACGGCCCGGTCGGCGTGACGGAGCTCGCGGAGCGCATCCGCCTTCCCAAGAGCACCGTTGCGCGGCTCCTGTCCGCGCTCGCGACGGAGGAGGCCGTCGAGCAGGCACCCGGCGATCCACGCTATCGACTCGGTGGGCGGCTGGCGACGCTCGGGGCGAGTCTCCGACCCGTCGCGACGCTGGTGGCAGTGGCCCACCCGGACCTCGAGACGCTCGCCGCGGACGTCGGCGAGGCCGCCGGCCTCGGGGTCGGCGACGGCCAGCTCGTCCACTATGTCGACCAGGTGACGCCGCCCAACCCGGTCCAGGTCCGCGACTGGTCCGGCACGCGGGTCCCGATGCACGCCGTCCCGTCAGGCCTGGTCCTCCTCGCGCACGCGTCGCCGGCGGCGCTCGATCGCTATCTCGCGCACCCGCTCGAGCGGTTCACGTCACGGACCCTCGTCGATCCCGCAGCCGTCCGGGAACGGCTCCGTCGGATCCAGCTCGACGGGTATGCCTGGGTCCACGAGGAGTTCTCCGACGGGATCGATTCGGTGGCGGCGGCCGTCGCCGATCGTTCCGGCGAGGTCGTCGCGGCGGTCCACGTCCACGGCCCGTCGTATCGATTCCCTCCGGCCGGCGGGGAGGAGCGGATCGCCGTCCTCGTGATGAAGGCGGCGGCGCGCGTGTCCGGCCGACTCCGCCAGATGTCGGGTCGATCCGGGTCCGGCTGACGGGTCGACACGCCCGCGCCGGGGGCCGTCAGTCGAACTGGACGCAGCGCCGGGCGATGGTCCCGTGCTCGAACCCCTCGACCGGGAAGACGACCTCCTCCCGTCGAGCGGCGCCGGCCGCGACGAGCAGCGGTCGATAGTGCTCGGCGCTCGGATGGTTGCGAAGTGGGTCGGGCGCGGCGTCCATCCAGCCGGCGAGGGCGGCATCGTCGCGGCGCCGGAGCGCAGTCGCGACCCAGCGGTCGAACTCGGCGGCGTACGGCGGCGGTTCTACGTCGGCGGCGAAGTTCGCGTGGCGGAGGTCGTGGACGAGGTTGCCGGTCGCGAGGATGAAGACGCCCTCGTCGCGGAGTGGCGAGAGCTCGGCGCCGAGGTCGTACAGCTCGACCTCGCTCATCGGCAGCGGCATCGACACCTGCAGGACGGGGATGTCCGCATCCGGGAAGAGGTGGATGAGCGGCACCCATGCCCCGTGGTCGATCGGTCGATCTTCGCGGGCGACCGCGGTGTGCGGGGTGAGCAGCGCCTCGACCCGGTCGGCGAGCTCGGGCGCGCCGGGTGCCGGATAGCCGATCCGGTACATGTACTCGGGAAACCCGTAGAAGTCGTAGAGCAGCTCGTCGTGAGCGCGCGTCCGACCGATCGTCACGGGAGTGTCCTGCCAGTGAGCGGAAACCGTGAGGATGGCGCTCGGGCGAGGGAGCGTGCTCGACCAGGCGCGCCACGGTGCGCTCCGCTCCTTGATCGCGACATTGAGCGGATTGCCGTGGCCGACGAATCCGACCGGCATGCGGGTAGTCGGGCTCTTCATGGCCGGGAGTCTACGACGGAGCGCGTTCGCCTGGTCGTGTCAGGTCGCGCCTGGTCGTGTCAGGTCGCGCGTGGTCGTGTCAGGTCTCGCCTGGTCGTGTCAGATACGCACCCCGTGCGTGGAAGGAGTCCGTCCAGGGACGCGACGGATCAGATCCCGCTCGCGGCGTCGAGCAGCCAGGCGGCGACGTAGGCCCCGAAGGACGGTCGGACGAGGAGTCGATACAGCGGCTCGTCGATGGTCTGCCAGACGATCACGTTCGCCCGAGCGAGCAGGGTCTGGGCGCATCGACCGGGGCCGAAGGCGCGCGGATGCAGGTCGATCGGACAGCCGGCTTCAAGGAGCTCGCGTGCCGACGAGCCGGCCAGCTCGATGGTCGTCCGGTTCGCCGATATGTCGACGACCGAGGCGACCGCAAGCGTCGCCGAAACGGCTGCGGCATCAGCTCGAGGGACCGAGAGCGCGGCCCGCAGCCGATCCTCGAGCTCGCGCGCGCGGCCCGGCCGGCCGACAACGAGCCATTCGTCGGGCCCGAGCCAGAGGGCATGGAGGTCGCCGATCCCGGCGACGGAGTCCGGCACCGTCGGCACGGTGAACCCGAGGGTCGCCGCGACGGCCGTCATCGACACGGCGTCCGTCGGGTCCACCCGCAGGTCGATCTGGCTGAGGAACGGGACCTCGCGAGCGCCGCCAGGCAGGGCGATCCCTCCGGACAGCGCGATCCGCCCGGACAGGGCCATCCCGCCGAGGGGGCTCCGGACCCGTGCATCTGGGTAGTTGCTGCGGATGATCGCCGTGTTCCGGGCGATGTTCCCGCCTGCCAGCCAGCCCCGCTCGAGGACCGCGACGTTCGTGATGCCGTGGTTCTTCGCCAGGTAATACGCGGTCGCCAGGCCGTGTCCGCCGCCACCGACGATGACGATGTCGTACGTCCGCCTGGGTTCGGGGTTGCGCCAGAGATGGGCGGGATGATCCGGCAGGGCGTCGTTGGTCGCAGCGGCGTGGGTCGCGGCGTGATCCGGCACGGCCGAGAGTGTAGATGCTCGGACCCGTCGCGGCGACCGCCGGCCTCGCGGCGACCGCCGCCCATGATCGGCAGACCGCTGATGGTCCGCGGACCGCCATCGATCGCCAGGCCGCCGTTTATCGGCTCAACAGATGGTAAGTACGCCGAGACGGCGTCCGACGGGTCGCGGCTGCACGGGCGCTGCCTCGCTCATCGGCCTCATGGATATCTGGTGGATTCTCATCGTCCGTGACGGCCTACCATCTGTGGGACGGATATCCGACCGGGGGACGGGTCAGCCGCGTTCAGAACACGGCGGCACCGACCGGGGAGTCACGCTGGGCGCGTGGTGGGGCACGGCACGGGACGAGCTTGACGGCCCCCATCCGGCTCTCCAAGCTTGCACTGCAGTCAGCGACGCTCAGTCGGAACGCCGACGTGGCACCGCCCGTCCCGCCGGTGCGACCTCGGTCGGAGGACTGCCCGTCGTCCGGCCGCGCCGAGCGTCGCGGCGACCATGACCCCAATCCGAGGGCGCCCATGCCGACCGACCAGCCGAGCCTCTACATCGACGGTGCCTGGACGACCGGCTCGTCCGGGTCCACCAGCCCGGTCGTCTCGCCGTTCGACGGCCACGTCATCGCGGAGGTCGACGTCGCCGACGACGCGGACGTCCAACGGGCGATCGCGGCCGCGCGCCGCGCCTTCGATGCCGGCGACTGGTCCTCCACGCCGGCTCCGGATCGCGGCGCCCTCCTCCACCGGATCGCCGATCTCCTGGTCCGCGACCGTGAGTTGATCGGCCGGGCGGAGACGAGCAATACCGGCAAGGCCCTCCGCGAGGGACTGGCGGACGTCGATGATGTCGTCCGCGTCTTCCGCTACTACGGCGGGCTCGCGGACAAGGAGGCCGGTCGCCTCGTCGCGACGGGCGACGCGAACGCGATCAGCCGGATCGCCTACGAACCGGTCGGCGTATGCGCCCTCATCGGCCCGTGGAACTACCCGCTCCTCCAGGTGAGCTGGAAGGTCGCCCCGGCGATCGCGGCCGGCGACACGTTCATCGTCAAGCCGGCCCAGCTCACGCCGCTCACGGCGATCCACCTCATGCGGATCCTCGAGGAGGCGGGCCTCCCGCAGGGCGTCGCGAACCTCGTCCTCGGGCCGGGCGAGCGGGTCGGCCGCGCGCTCGCCGAGAGCCCGGACGTCGAGCTCATCTCGCTCACCGGCGGCCTGGACGCGGCGCGCGACATCATGCGGGCGGCGGCCGGAAACATGAAGAAGCTCGCCTTCGAGCTCGGCGGCAAGAGCCCGAACGTCGTCTTCGCCGACGCCGATTTCGAGACCGTCGTCGACAATGCCCTCACGGCGGCCTTCGTCCACTCGGGTCAGGTCTGCTCGGCCGGGACGCGGGCCATCGTGCAGGACGAGATCTACGACGAGTTCGTCGCCGAGGTCGCGCGGCAGACCGAGCGCATCCGTCTCGGCGACGGCTTCGACGAGGCGACCGAGGCCGGGCCGCTCATCTCCGAAGCCCACCGCGCGAAGGTGGAGCGGTACATCGCGCTCGGCATCGAGCAGGGCGCCCGGCTCGTCGCCGGCGGACACCGGCCGAGCGAGCCCGAGCTCCAGCGCGGTTTCTTCGTCCGGCCCACCGTCTTCGCCGACTGTCGGGCGGACATGACGATCGTCCGCGAGGAGATCTTCGGGCCGGTCCTCACGATCGAACGGTTCCGGACGGAGGCGGAGGCGATCGCCATCGGCAACGACACGACGTACGGCCTTGCCGGTGCCGTGTGGACCGCCGACGCATCGCGCGCCGAGCGGGTGGCGACGCGTCTCCGCCACGGCACGATCTGGATCAACGACTATCACCCGTACCTGCCGCAGGCGGAGTGGGGCGGCTTCAAGCAGTCGGGGATCGGCCGCGAGCTCGGCCCCACCGGCCTCGACGAGTACCGCGAGGCGAAGCACATCTACCAGAACACGCGGCCCCGTCCCTCGCGCTGGTTCGGCGGCTGATCGCCGGACGTGGCGGACGTGCGGACGGCCCGGTCGGATGACCGGGCCGTCCTTGGGTGATCGCGGTCGATCCGGGCGGTTACTCCGCCGGGATCTCCGCGTGGATCGCGTCGAGGTCGATCCCCTGGGCACGCCGGTAAAGGCGGGCGACGACCCAGACGAGAGCTGCGAGGCCGTACACGATCCCCAGGAACTTGATCGACTGGGCGTTGCCGACCCCGATCCCATACAGGGAGTTGGACAGCCACTCGTAGACCACCCAGCCGAGGAAGATCGTGGTGATCGCCCCGGCGACGCTGATCAGCGGCAGGCCGGCCAGCTTGTAGCGGGCGATGGGAGATTTGTTGTACAAGTCGGCCTTCCACCACGGCAGGATCGTCGCGGCGAACGACGTCCCGAAGAACGTCACCGCGATGACGAGCGAGGCATCGAGGGTGAGCGCCGAGAAGCCGGCCTGGTAGGCATACAGCCAGGACAGGATGACGCCCGGGACCATGATGAGCAGGAGCGCCATCCACGGGACGCCTCGATCCGAGACTCGAGCGGCCCACTCGGGCAGGACCCGGTCGAAGGCCGCGGCGAAGATCATCCGCGTGGACGACAGCCAGAGGGTGCCCGCCCAGCCGATGAACCATGCTCCGAACAGGACCACGATGATCATCTGGACGACGCGGCTGTCGATGAGGAACGAGGCCAGCAGCGGCGGATAGCCCCAGATCGGGATCGCCGGAGCCACCGTTACGTAACCATAGGCGTAGTTGACGTAGTTCTCGTTCGAGGCATTGAAGAAGTCCCATCCGAACGTCTTGGCGGCGAGGAGCACGAACACGACGGCGAGGCCGATCGTGACCCACAGGCCGCCCAGCATCCCTCGGAGGACCTTCCGGAAGTCGCCCGCCCCGCGGACCTCGCCGTACAGCGTGGCACCCCAGTTCGGATAGAGGATCCAGAACATCATGAGCGGCAGCAGCAGGAACGTGCCACTGCTCAGCCCGAAGTCGAGCGGCGAGCCGCCCGCCACGAAACCGTCGTTCGCGACGGCGTTGGCGATCGTTCCCTGATAGGCGCCCGAGACGCCGAAGAGGCTCTGGCTCGCTTTGTCGAATGCCGCGTGGAAGGCGTCCTGTGACGACGCGAGCATGAGGATGAACATCACCGCCAGGATGGCGAGGCCGATCCAGATGCACCACTTCTGGACGCGGGCGTAGCCGGCCATGCCGAGTGCGACGGCGCCCGACGCGATGACGATCGTGAACAGCGAGACGGCAAACGTCCCGTTATTGGACGCGAAGAACGTCGAGCCGTCGGTCCAGCCCATGAGGACGACAAGCGGCTGGACGACTTCGATCTTGAGGATGAAGCCGTAGATCGGCGCCCAGAGCGCGAGGATGAACCACCAGCCGGTGGAGGACAGGACGAATCCGATCCCACCGCGCTTCCAGCCGAGTGCCGCGCCGCCGACGACACCGAGCGCGCCACCGAGAAGGGCGCCGGTATCGCCGATCCCGAACGCCTGTGCCGTGAAGTAGACCGTGACGCCACCGACGAGCGCGCCGAGCGCGGCGCCCGGGATCCCGTCGAGGATTCGCGTCTGCCAGACGTAGTCGCCGCCGGCCCGCGGCATGACCGCGATCAGCCCGGCATATGTGACGCACAGGAACGTCATCACCACCCCGGAAAGGAGCAGGGACGACAGCACCGACCCGTTCGGGACGAAGGCGAAGACGGCGAGGCTGTAGAACATGCCGAGGGTGACGAGGTTCACCGACATGAACGAGTAGCCGAACGCGTCGAACCCGGACCAGCCCTTGACGAGCCCGGTCGCGTTGCGGAGGAACAGCGACGGTGTGTCGCGGCCAACTGATGCCATGCTTCCCTCTCTTTCGAGTCCCGCCCCGACAGCGGAACCGCTCGGTGGTGGTCAGCCGTTGATCAGCAGATAGCGCTTCACCGTGCCCTTCTTGGTGTCCAGGTCGACGATGGCCGCCTGGAGCACCCCGTCCTCGTATGAACTCCCCGGATTGACCGCCAGCGTCTTCCCGAGCTTCACCGCGCCGCGGCCCTCGTGGATGTGGCCATGGAGCGAGAGGACCGGCCCGTACGCGAGGATCGCCTCGCGGACCGCGTGCGACCCGACCGGGACGAGTGCCTGCCCGCCGGAGACGTACTTCATGTCCGCGTCCAGCTTCGGCGCCGCGTCCAGGTTCGAGCCATACGGCGGGGCGTGGAAGTTGAAGATGGACCGGGCAGGATCCGGGACCGCCCTGACCAGTCCGTCGATCCGCTCGCGGAGCTCGTCCTCGGGCAGTTCGCGGAAGGTGTTCCACGGCGTGGGGTTCGCCCAGCCCGTCGAGATGAGGTTGAGGCCGTCGAGCGCGATCGTGTTCGCCTCGCCCAGCTCGACCCGTTCGGCCCGCTCGATGATCGGGTCGATCTCGAACATGTCGTCGTTCGCGGGCGAGACGATGCAGCGGACCGACGAGCCCTTGAGCCGCTCGTCGGCGAGCGCCATCCACCGCTCGACGCCATGGACGATCTCCGCCCTGAACCGGGTGTCCACGAGCGTCGGGTCGTCCGCCCACGTCCGGACCTCGTCGCGGGTCGTCCGGACCGGGTAGTAGCCGCGATCCGAGATCCGCTTCTCCATCGCCCCGACATCCGCCTCGGTCGGCAGATCGTGGACCTGCTCCTGGAGAGTGACCGTCCAGCCGGTGTCCGTCTTGATGATCGGCACCATCGCCTTGCCGGTCATGTCGCCGCCCATGATGAGGACGTCTGCCTTGTGGAATGCGCCGGCGTTGAGAAACTTGCGCCAGCAGATATCGGAACCGTGGACGTCGGTTGCGAAGAAGACCCTCATCCAGCCTCCAGCGAGCGTGTCCGCAGTATCGACACCCGGGATGGCCGCTGCAAGCCGTTCCCGCATGCCCCGACGACCGTGCTGGGCGGGCATCGCGGGACTCCCGTGGGGGACGAGTCCGTATACTCTCCCCGCGACCCACCACCCAGGCCCCACGGATGCGGGCCATCGCGTTGCGTCCGGCCGCGCACGCGCGGCCGTGGCGACGAACGTCAGGAGGATCCCGATCCCATGAGCACGCTTCCGAGCGCGGCGCGGGTCGTCATCGTCGGCGCCGGCATCGTCGGCAACAGCATGGCCTGGCACCTGGCCCGTCTCGGGTGGCGGGACATCGTCCTCATCGACAAGGGTGCGCTGCCGAATCCCGGCGGCTCGACTGGCCACGCCTCGAACTTCATCTTCCTCACCGACCATTCACGGGAGATGACGGAGCTCACGGTGGACAGCGTCCGCCAGTACGTCGAGCTCGGCGTCTTCACCCGCAGCGGCGGCATCGAGGTCGCCCGGACACCTGAGCGGATGGCCGAGCTGCAGCGCCGCATGGCGTCCTCGCGGTCGTGGGGGATCGACGCCGAGATCATCGGCCCGGCCCGGGTCAGGGAGCTCGTCCCGTACGTCAACGAGGAGATCGTCCTCGGCGGTTTCTCCACGCCCGGCGTCGGCGTCGTCGATTCGCTCCGCGCCGGGACCCTCATGCGTGAGCGCGCCGAGCAGCTCGGCGCGCTCACCGTTTCGGCCCTCACGGAGGTCACCGGAATCGACGTGGTCGACGGTCGGATCCGGGCGATCAGGACGGACCGCGGAGACATCGCGACAGAGACGATCGTCATCGCCTGCGGCGTCTGGAGTCCGCGGATCGCGCGGATGGCCGGCGCGACGATCCCCCTCTCGCCTGCCGTCCACCAGATGATCAGCGTCGGCCCCGTCCCGCTCTTCGCCGACACCGTCGGCGAGATCAGCTTCCCGATCGTCCGGGATATGGACACGAACATGTACGAGCGGCAGCACGGCGGCGATCTCGAGATCGGTTCGTATGCCCACCGGCCGATCCTCATGGACGCCGACGACATCCCGTCCATCGCGGCGTCCGCCCTCTCGCCCACGGAGCTGCCGTTCACCCAGGCCGATTTCGATCCGCAGATGGAACAGGCCCTCGAACTCGTCCCGGACATCGTCGGCGACGAGCGGGTGGGCGTCCGCCACGCGATCAACGGCCTCCTCTCGCTCACGCCGGACGGCGGCCCGATCCTCGGCGAGACGCCGGAGGTGAAGGGCCTCTGGTCCGCGGCGGCCATCTGGATCAAGGAGGCGCCCGGGATCGCGAAGATGCTCGCCGAATGGATGACCGACGGGAAGCCCGAGGTGGACCCGCACGCGACCGACATCGCCCGCTTCCACGACCACCAGCGGACGCCGACCCACATCCGCGCCCGCTCGGCCGAGGGCTTCAACAAGACCTACGGCATCGTCCACCCTGCCGAGCAGTACGCCTCGAACCGCGACGTCCGGCTCAGCCCGTTCAACGCCCGTGAGCGCGAGCTTGGGGCCGTGTTCTTCGAGACGGCGGGCTGGGAGCGGCCGTACTGGTATGGCTTGAACGAGTCGCTGCTCGCCGAGTACGGGGAGCGGGTCATCCCCAGGGCCGCGGAGTGGGAGTCGCGCTGGTGGTCGCCCATCATCAACGCCGAGCACCTCGCGATGCGCGACCGGGTCGGGATGGTGGACCTATCCGCCTTCGCGATCTTCGACGTGACCGGCCCCGGCGCGATGGCCTGCATCCAGCGGCTCATCGTCAGCCAGGCGGACGTCCCCGTCGGCCGGGTCATCTACACCCCGCTCCTCAACGAGGCGGGTGGCATCTTCGCTGATCTGACGATCATGCGGCTTGGCCGTGACCACTACCGGGTGGTCACCGGTGGCGGCAGTGGCATGCGCGACCGGAAGTGGTTCGTGGACCACCTGCCGGCGGACGGATCGGCGCAGCTGTTCGACGCGACCTCCGCCTGGTGCACGGTCGGTGTCTGGGGCCCGCGTGCTCGCGATCTCGTCGCCGCCGCGACGGACGATGACGTCTCGCCCGCCGGCTTCCCGTTCGGGACGTGCCGCTTCATCCGGATCGGGACGGTCGGTGCCCTCGCCTCGCGGATCTCGTATGTCGGCGAACTCGGCTGGGAGATCTACGCGCCGATGGAGCAGGGCGCCAGGCTCTGGGATTCGCTCTGGGACGCCGGCCGGCCGTTCGGCGTCGTGCCGGTCGGCATCGGCGCCTACGGGACAACGGGGCGACTCGAGAAATCGTATCGGGCGCACGGTGCCGAGCTGGAGCTCGGCTTCGATCTCGTCGAGGCGGGCATGGCCCGGCCGACGGTCAAGGACGCCGACTTCATCGGCCGGGCGGCATACCTCGAGCAGCGCGGTCGGCCGCCGGCCGCGATCCTCTGCACGCTCACCCTCGAGGACCCGCACTCGGCGTCGAGCGGAACCGCCCGCTACATGCTCGGCCGCGAGCCGATCCTCTCGGCGGTGGGCGAGCCGATCGTCGATGCGAAGGGCCGTCGGTCGTACGTGACGAGTGCCGGATCCGGTCCGTCGGTCGGCAAGCACCTCCTCATGGCGTATCTCCCGCCGCAGGTCGCCGCCATCGGCGCGGACCTCCTCGTCGAGTATTTCGGGGAGCGCTATCCGGTCCGTGTCGCCGTCGTCGGGAGCGCTCCACTGTTCGATCCCGAGAACCTCCGGATCCGGAGCTGACGGTGAACATCCTCGTCTGCGTCAAGCGAGTCCCGGCGACCGGCGACCGGATCAACCTCACGCCGGACGGGCTCGGGATCGACACCCGGTTCCTCGGCTTCACCGTCAGCCCGCACGAGGAGTGCGCGGTGGAGGAGGCCGTCCGGATCGTTGAGGCGAACGGCGGGAGCTCGACCGTCCTCACGCTCGGCGCGCGGGAGGCGGAGGAACAGCTCCGCGATGCGATGGCCCTCGGCATCGAGCGGGCCGTCCTCCTCGAGACGGACGGTGGGGAATGGGATCCGGTCGCGACGGCCGCCGCGATCGTCGACGCGATCCGTGGCCGCGAGGCAGCTGACGGCCCGTTCGATCTCATCCTCTTCGGCAACGAGGCGGCCGATAGCGGCGACTACCAGGTGGGGGTCCGGGTCGCCGTCGCCCTCGAGCGCCCATGCGTGACGGGCGTGAAGGGCCTCGAGATCGGCAGCGGTGCGATCACCGCTCGACGCGAGGCGGACGGCGGCTGGGAGATCTACGAGCTCCCGACGCCGGCGGTCGTGTCCGTCAGGGAGGGCATCAACCTGCCCCGTTACCCGTCCGTGCCGGGGCGACTGCGGGCGCGGAAGAGGGAGGTCGAGCGGATCGCGCCGACGCGCCGACCGGGTGGCCAGTCGACGATCCGGCTCCGCCTGCCCGAGCGGTGGGAGACGACGGCAGAGGTGCTCGGCACCGGACCCGAGGCGGCGCCGAGGGTCGTCGACCTGCTCCGGCGGCTCGGGCTCATCGCATGATCCTCGTCCTCGTCGAGCACGACGGCGAGTCGGTCGAGCGAACGTCGCTCGAGGCGATCACGCTCGGCCGGCGCCTCGCGGCTGGCCTCGGCCTCCCGCTCCACGTCGTGGCGTTCGGGCTCGGAGCGAGCGACGCTGCCGCACGCCTCGGCCTCCACGGGGTGGACACCATCCACGCCATCGATCACCCACGTCTCACCGACTACGCGCCCGCGGCCCTGGGGATGGCGCTCGTTCAGCTCGCCGGCTCCCTGGCGCCCACTGCGGTTCTCGCCGCGGCGACCGATCGCGGCTCGGAGGTCATCGCGCACCTCGCCGCCCGCATGGGCCTGCCGCTCGCGGCGAACTGCATCGACATCCGGCCCGGCGCCGGCGACGACGCATGGCAGGTGACCCGCCAGCGATGGGGCGGCAGCCTGCTCGAAGACGCGGTCCTTCACGGGAGCCCGTACCTGCTGACGGTCGCTCTGCACGCGGTCGGGGCCGAGGAGGCCCCCGTCGGCGCGCGCGGGACCGTGGTGTCGTTCCGACCGGAGATCACCGATCGCGATCTGGCAGTCCGCGTCATGCGCCGGGTCGCTCCCGACACGAGCCGGGTCTCGCTGACGGACGCCCGCGTCGTCGTCGGCGGGGGACGTGGCGTGGGGGGAGCGGAGGGATTCGCGGCCCTGGACGAGCTCGCCGCGCTGCTCGGAGGCACAGTCGGCGTCTCCCGGGCGGTGACGAGCGCCGGCTGGCGACCACACGCGGAGCAGGTCGGCCAGACGGGCGTCCGCATCGCCCCCGAGCTGTACATCGCCTGCGGCATCAGCGGTGCCATCCAGCACATGGTGGGTGCCCGCACGGCGAAGCGGATCCTCGCCATCAACGCGGACCCGAACGCACCGATGGTCGCCCAGGCGACCTACGCCGTCATCGGCGACCTCCGGACGGTCGTGCCGGCCATCGTCGCCGAGATCCGCCGCTCGCAGGCGAGCTGACCGCCCGATCCGACCGCGCGCTCCCACCGACCCGCGCTCTGCGGCATCGACGGCCGATGGCTTGGCCCGCCCGAGCCTCAGCCCACGACCGAGCCTCAGCGCGCGGTCGAGCCGGACTCCGGCGCAGCCCCATCGAGGATCGCCGCGAGCCGGTCCACGAACGGGACCTGGCTCGCCTTCAACCGACGACGGGCCTCCGCCGGCTCGAACCAGGCGACGCGATCGAGCTCGGGCACCACGACGACCAGGCCGGAGCCGGGCGGCCAGACCAGCTCGAAGGTGTTCGAACGAGCGGTCGCGGCATCGAGATCGCCCTCGACCGCCCACGCGTGAACCACCTTGCCGCCCTTCTGGACGATCGAACCGAGCGCCACGACCGGCCCCTGGGGCACGGCGTGACCGGTCTCCTCGGCGAACTCCCGTCGGGCGACCGCGAGGAGCCGATCGACCGATGGCCCGCCCTCATCCTCCCCTTCGAGCGCCGGGCCGCTCGGCGAGGTTCCGTCCCCGACTTCGGCCTCGCCCTTCGGAATGCTCCAGGAGCCCTCGTCGCGGCGCGCGAAGAAGGGCCCGCCCGGGTGCCCGATGAGCACCTCGAGCGAGCCTGTCGTCAGGCGGTAGAGCAGGATGCCGGCGCTCGTCCTCGGTCGCATCGAGCCGATGGTAGCGGCGGTCCGGGGGCGACGAATGGTCGCATCGAACGCCTCGCAGCCGCGGCTACGGCGCCACGACGAACCAGATGCCGCCGATGCCCTGGCCCTTCGTGTCACCGGCGGCCGAATCGCCCGTGAAGTAGTAGACAGGCAGCCCCTTGTAGGTCACCTGAGTCGAACTGTCGTCGCGGACGATCGTCGCGATCGACCCGGTCACGCCGGCCCCGGCGGTCGGGCTCTGGCCGGCCGGCACCACGAACGGTGGCCACGTGGCGGCACAGCCACCGGTGCAGACGCTCTTGCCGGGGTTCGAGGCATCGGGCTTGTACGTGTACAGCGTCATCCCGTTCGCTCCGGTGAGATAGGGCCCCACCGAACCGGTCGCGGCGCTGAGCACGGCCGTCGCGGCACTCGACGGGGCGGCGGCGGACGGGGCGGTGCTCGTCGCCGCGGATGGCGCGACGGCCGAAGACGCGGCGGGCGCCGGTGTCGCCGCGCTCGAGCAGGCTCCGACGACGATGGCTGCCATGGCGGCGAGCCCGACGAGCGTCGTCCGAACCCGGATGATCGATCGATCCATGATGGTGAGGTCCTCCTTGGACCGTCCGATCCCGGTACTCCGGCCGGCGGTCATCAGAGGCGATACGACGACCTGGCACCCGGCGGTTTCGTCGACGCGTCCGATCGGTTGCGGACGACGCACGGCGGCTCGCCTCTGCGATATCGCCATCGTTGACGCTTCGGCCGTTAATCCCGATAATCTGACTCGGAATTACGACATCGATCAGATCGGTCGGCCGAGATCGGCCGACACCGACGGTTCACCCTCGGGAGATGGGATGCCTTCGACCGCAGCCAGAGATGCCACCCTCGATCGGCGTGAGGACTTCGCCTTCCACGACGACATCGTCTACCTCACGGAGACGAAGCGCGGCCTGACGCGCGACACGGTGGAGGAGATCAGCGCGCTCAAGGGCGAACCGGACTGGATGCGTCAGTTCCGACTCCGGGCCTATGAGCACTTCCTGCAGCGACCGATGCCGCTCTGGACGGACGGGCTCGATCGGATCGACTTCGACAAGATCGTCTACTACCGCAAGCCATCCGAGCGCGAAGAGAAGTCGTGGGACGACGTCCCCGCGCAGATCAAGGCGACGTTCGAACGGCTTGGCATCCCGGAAGCGGAGCGGAAGTTCCTCGCCGGCGTCGGCGCCCAGTACGACAGCGAAGTCGTCTACCACTCGGTCCGCGAGGAGCTGACGAAGATCGGCGTCGTCTTCATGGGCACGGATCAGGCCCTCAAGGAATACCCGGACATCGTCCGCCGCTACTTCGGCACGATCGTTCCGCCCGAGGACAACAAGTTCGCGGCCCTCAACAGCGCGGTCTGGTCCGGCGGCTCGTTCGTCTACGTCCCCAAGGGCGTCGAGGTTCCACTCCCGCTGCAGGCGTATTTCCGGATCAACGGCGAGAACACCGGCCAGTTCGAGCGGACGCTCATCGTCGTCGAGCCGGGCGCCAAGGTCCACTACATTGAAGGGTGTACGGCACCCATCTACGCCACGGACTCGCTCCACGCGGCCGTCGTGGAGGTCGTCGCGCTTCCCGGCTCCAAGGTCCGCTATACGACGATCCAGAACTGGTCGAATGACGTCTACAACCTCGTCACGAAGCGAGCCCACGCGTACGAGAATTCGACAGTCGAATGGATCGACGCGAACACCGGTTCGCGGAAGACGGTCAAGTACCCGAGCATCTACCTTCGTGGCGAAGGCGCGACGGCCGACATCATCAGCGTCGCGGTCGCCGGCCGGGGCCAGCACCAGGACACCGGCGCCAAGGCGATCCACCTCGCGAAGAACACCCGCAGCCGGATCGTCAGCAAGTCGGTCAGCAAGGACGGCGGTCGCGCGACGTATCGCGGCCAGCTCAAGGTCCTGCCCGGTGCGACGGGCGTGGTGGCGAGCGTTCGCTGCGATGCACTCATGCTCGACGACCAGAGCCGGAGCGACACGTACCCGTACATCGACATCCAGGAAGACGACACCACGATGACCCACGAGGCCACCGTCGGGAAGATCAGCGCGGACCAGGTCTTCTACCTCATGAGCCGCGGCCTGACCGAGAACGAGGCACAGAACCTCATCGTCCAGGGCTTCCTCGAGGTCTTCACGAAGGAGCTCCCGATGGAGTACGCGATCGAGTTCAACCGGCTCGTGAAGCTCGAGATGGAGGGCTCGCTCGGGTGATGGCCCCGACGACCGAGGGAACCGTCGAGGCCACGACCGAACCGAACGCGCGGCGCGCCGGCGGCACGGCACGCCCTCGACCCGAACGCCGCGGGCCGGCGGATCTGCCGTTCGCGTTCTCCGCAGCGGACGTGGCCGCGGTGCTCGCCTCCGAGCGCGGCGAGCCGGAGTGGCTCCGCGCCGACCGGCTGGCGGCGGCCGATTCGTACGCGGCGCTGCCGATCGAGACGAACCAGCTGTACACGACGTACATCGACCTCCGGTCGGCGGATCTTGCCGACGTTCGCCCGTACGCATCGACGGCCGAAGGGCCGGCCGACGCCGGATCGAGTCCGACGACCACCGACGCCACGGACGCCCTGATCGAGCTGCGCGAGGACGGCGTGACGGTCCTCGAGCTGTCCGCCGAGGCGACGGCGGCAGGGGTCGTTCTCGAGACGTTCGGCGCGGCGCTTCGGCGCGACCCCGACGGGCTCCGGGCGGAGCTCGCCGGCGGTCGGTCCCTCCCCATGGACGACAAGCTCGCCCAGCTCACCCGCGCTTGCTGGAGCCAGGGCGTCCGGATCGTGGTGCCGGACGGCGTCCACCTCGCTCGCCCGATCGTCCTCCGCTGGGCCGCCGGCGTGCCGGATCGGGCCCTCATCACCCGGACACTCGTCCGCCTCGGAGCCGGTGCGGAAGCGTCGCTCGTCGAAGAGCTCGTGCCGTCCGGCCCGACGATCGTCTGCGCAGCCGGCGAGGCGGTGCCGCAGAGTCTCTTCACCGGCACGCTCGAGGTGACCCTCGAAGCGGGCGCGAAGCTCGCCGTGGCGAGCATCCAGGACCTGCCCACCGGCGTGACGACCTTCCAGCATCGGCACGGCGTCATCGGAGATGGAGCGTCACTCCGCTGGGCCCTCGCCCAGCTCGGGAGTCGGGTCGTCCGGAGCCGGGTGGACAATCGGCTCGAGGGGGACCGCAGCTCCGTCGAGCAGGTGGAGATCGTCTTCGGCTCGGACGAGCAGGTCGTCGACCTCACCTCGTATACCCGGCACCTCGGTCGCGACACGACCGGCAACCTGCTCTCGAAGGGTGTCCTCCTCGACGGTGCCCGAAGCTACATGAAGGGTCTCATCACAATCGAGAAGAGCGCCGTCGGGACGGACAGCTTCCTCGGCGAGTTCGGGATGAACCTCTCGAAGCGGACCCGGGCCGTCGCGATCCCGAGCCTCGAGATCGACCAGCCGGACTGCCGACGGGCGGCCCACTCGTCGTCCGTCGGCCCGATCGACGAGACGCAGCTCTTCTACCTCGAGAGCCGTGGCATCCCGCCGGATGAGGCGAGGAAGTACATCGTCCTCGGCTTCCTCGAGCCGGTCGTTGCCCGGGTGCCGCTCGCCTCGGCAGAGGAGCGGCTCCGCGAGCTGCTCGAGGGGAAATGGACGGCGTCCGCGGGCTCGGTGGGGGCAGCTGGCGGGTCCGCGTCCGCCGCGTGAGGCGGACATGAGGCGGCTCCGCGTCCGCCGCGTGAGGCGGGAATGAGGCGGGTCGACCTCCTCGCCCTCGACGAGGTCCCGGACGGGACGATGAAGATGGCCTGGGTGGACGGCACGGACCCCGTCCTCATCGTCAACAGCGGCGGGACGCTCGGTGCGTATCAGGGGATCTGCTCGCACGAGTACTTCGAGCTCGACCGCGGGTTCCTCACCGCCGGCTCGCTCACCTGCGCCCTGCACCTGTCGCGCTTCGATCTCGGGACCGGTGACGCGCTCGATCCGCCGGCCGACCTGCCGCTGGCGATGTACGAGGTCGTGGTCGAGGACGGGCGCATCCTCATCGAGGTCCCGGATGGGCCGCTTGCGGTGAACGAGTGACCGACCCGCGCTTGCGTCTCTCGGGCCCGAACCCCCTCATCTCCGCCATTACCAAACGGCATGGCGCCGATGTGCGCGAGGCGCAGCCTTTGTTCATGCCAAACCCGTCGGGCGTGTCTTGCCTTCAATCCACCCGCCTGCTGGTGGTCTCCTGGTCGCTCGGATCGCTGACTTGTTGCGCAGTCCGTCTTCCGTCAAAGCGCCCGATCGCCCCGGCCCCCACGGACTTGACGCGGATCGCTCACACCTCCCTGAAGAATGTCGGCAGTCGGCGCCCGAGATCACCGAGTGCGTAGCGTCCGTGACTCGCAGAACACTCGGGACAGTCGGAGTCTGAGCGAGGCTCCTCGAAGACGACAGTCCTCTCCATCGGCCGTACTCGTGCGTAGTCGGGTGCAGCATCTGGCAACGTCATGCCAGTCACTGTGAACAGGAAGTCGTTCGCCGCAATTGCGGCCGCGGTCGCATTGAGTGTCAGGACGCTCGGGGCTACAACGTCGGGCTCGTCAACGTACCGTTGGTGTCGCCGTTGCGCCGGCGCGGCCGATTCCTCCGCGAGACGAATCGGCGAAATGACCTCGTTGCACCAGAGACACCCTCGAGCCGGGAGCACGGTTCGCACGATCGAGTGAACAGCCAGAACGTGTCCGTCGGCGGGATCAACCTCAACCTTGGCACCAACCTGAGCGCCGGGGATCAGATACTGGTGGACGATCGCGTTGAAAATTAGGCGCGCCTGGTCGGAGTTGGCAGCGAGCAATAGATAGTCGCAGCCTCGAAGGCGGGAAGCGACCGCAGGCTCCCGAACATCATCGAAGATGCGTTCGACTTCGATGGCTCTGTTCGATTCACGAGCGAGACGGGCAGCGAGATCGACCTTCCGCGCGGCGAACTTGGCGCCCAGACGCCGCAGCCATACGGGCCAGCGAGGATGCCCAAAGATCCGGACGGCGTCACCCGCACGAGCCCCTGGAAGACGAGGCAGATTCGTCTCGTCGACTCGATCCGGATCGATCACGACGAGGCTCCCGACTCCGAGCCGGGATAGATACTCGATGAGCAACATCCCCATGCCGCCCGCGCCAATTACGCCGATCCGCATCGATCGTAGAAGGTCTTGGCCTGCGGATCCGAAGATGCGGGCCTGGCGGTCGTATGTCGGATCAGCAATCAAGGCCGGGAGCGGTCGCGGTCGGAAGATCTGCTGGCGAGCGCCGACGACGGTCATATGGCTCACCGTCGCGCGTTCGCCACCGGGCAGCCAGACATCGCCGGCGACGGCGGCATCGCTGAAGACGAGAGCCCCGACCGGGCGGCCCTGGAGAAGGTCGAGGAGCGCTGGGTACCCGCGCTCGTGAGAGCGAAGGTCATCGGGCGAGAAGCCGACCTCGTCAGCCGCCCCACCGTGAACATGGGCGGCGAGGTAAGCCAAGCCGTCGCGTTGCGCCTCCAGCACGGCGTCGCGGACGAAGTCGGCAGTGAGTCGATGATGCCCGCGCTCGCCGGTCCCGGGACTGTAGTCCACACCGTCGGTCGCCCGGATCAGCCTCCGAATCAGGAGCCGAGTGCCGACGTTGGTGTGCGCCACACCCGCCAGGAGCGCGGCTGCATGCGGGCGTCCGTCCCCAGGAAAGAGATGGTCGCGGAGATCGCGGAAGACTTCATCACCGATCCGCACGGCCCATGAGGGGGTCACTTGTGCCTTAGCCACTCGAGCACCCGCTCCATCTTGAGCAGCGCCGTGTCCGTGTAGGCGTCACGGCGATTACTGCGGCGGGAGAGTTGAATCGTGGCCCGACCTTCGAAGGAGCTTGCCGATGTGCCAGAGCCGAGCCCCCCGGAATCACGGCGCTTCAGGTCGCCACGTACATGGTGTGGGTAGATATCCGCCGGCGGATGAAGATGGGTCACGTGGAAGCCGATCCACGTGGTGCCCTGCGTGTAGGGGCCCGCGAGTGGGACCGGATCGACGATGACGATGGCGCCGCCCTGACCATCCTCCCGGACAGTCAGGGTAGCGCGCGGGTACGCCTGCCCGATCTCCTCGATGGCAGCGCCCACCTCCGGTGTCACCGCCACTAGGAGTCGTCGTCGTCGTTGACGGCGGTGAATTCGGAGTTCTTGTTCACCGTCACGACATCGTCGTTACCGACGACCTTCGGCCGCCCGCCCGGTCGGATCTGACTCAACGAGAAGTCCAGCGTGATCTGCAAATCCTGCGCGATCGCCGCCTCTTTGATTTGGAGACCGGTCACCCGGGGACCCAAGATGTCGACGGGCTTCGTGTTGACGATGATGGTGACGTTGACGGCGGGGGCAGACGGTGCGGCGTTCTGGGTGGTCATGCTTTCTCCTATTCGTTGATGCCGGCGACGCGTGCCACTGAGCGCGGGCACGAGGGTTGCTAGCGGTGCGTCCAGAAGTCGTGGGCGATAGTACCACTAACGTTGAGTGACGTCCAGCAACACAGTCCGTTAGTATCGACGTGCACCATTCTGTTCGGAGGACGTAGATGGACATAACCGCAGGGGAATTGGGACGCAGATTGCGAGAAGCTCGCGAAACCGCTGAACTGACCCAGGACGATGCGGCCGCCGCGATCGGCCTGACTCGTGGCGCCGTAGCTCAAATCGAAGGCGGCATGCGCGCGCCGAACAGCCTCCAGCTAGTCCGACTTGCCGGGCTATACGCCCGTGAACCCGGAGACTTTCTGACCGGCGTCTTCGATCCGGCTGATGCCGATCCGCTCGTGTCGCTCTTCCGGGCTGACCAGCTCACCGCTGACCCGGTGCGCACCGAGGTCGTGCGCGCCTGCCTCGAACTATCCCGCCGCTACGACGAACTCGAGGAACTTCTCGGCAGCGATCGCGGCACCAACTTTCCCGTCCGATACGACGTCCCACAACCCAGGTCCCGCTGGGAAGCCGTTCGTCAAGGCGAAGCCATCGCCGAATCCGAACGAGGGCGTCTCGGTTTGGGTGGCGAACCAGCCCACTCCCTGGTCGACCTCCTCCAGTCGCAGGGCATCAAGCTCGCACTGCTGGGCCTACCCGATGACGTGTCCGGGCTTTCGGTCTTCCATCCTCGGTTCGGTCTCGCGATATTCATCAACGAGGAGCATCATTTTCGTCGCCAACGGTTCTCCTACGCGCATGAGTACTGTCACGTGTTGGCTGACCGAGACCTGCAGTCGTACGTCAGCAAGGACGACAACCGGACTGATCTGCGCGAGGTCCGCGCCAATGCGTTTGCAGCGTCATTCCTCCTTCCAACGCACGGTGTGCAATCGTTCCTTGCGTCCTTCGGCAAGGACGCTAGCGGTCGGACGGTGCGCATCTTCGACGACGAGCAGGTTATTACCGCGCGGGGAAAGGCACCGACCGAGCCGCAGACTCTCGGAGCGAACGATGTTGCCGACTTGGCCGCAGCCTTTGGTGTGAGCTACGACGCCGCCCTGTACCGGCTGCAGAACCTGGGTCACCTGACTGACGATCAGCGGGCCAGACTGGCCGGGCAGCAGGAGCTGACTCGAGTGCTCCATCAGATCCGAAACGAACTTCAGGAGCCACAAGGTCCGAGCTTCCATCGTCGACTGCTCTCGCTGGCGGTCGACGCGTATCAGGCGAGTTTGATCAGCGGCGGACGGTTCCGGGAGATCTGCCACGAGGCGAAGATGTCGTCCGATGATATCGACCGACTCTTGTTCGACCTGGAGGACGCTGGACCTCAACTGGTCGAGGCATGAATGGACCTGCAAGATGCGATCGGCGAGGTTCTCGAGGTTGCCGCCGATGCATGCTTTCTCATCAACTTCCTGACCGTCGACCGCATCGACCTGCTTGCCCGCCGTCTCGACTATCGGATCCACGTCCCACTTGAGGTCGAC
>JADMIG010000008.1 GCA_015478725.1 Chloroflexota bacterium
TCGGCGCGCCGCTGACGCTCGTCGCCGGCGGCGGCCTGACGATCATCGCCCTGGGGGTGGTGCTCGCCTGGTACCCGGATCTGTGGCGCCTCAGGATCGCCGCCGTCGAAACGCCGGAGGGCGCCCTCCGGCCGGTGACGGAGGCCGAGCGACCGCCGGATCGATAGGCACGGACGCGTCAGCCGGCCGCAGCCGGATCGACCCGTGCCGGGTCAGCCGAGCCGCCGCATCCCCGCGTGGCCGAGCTGCCGAACGCCGATCGGGCGGTCCGGTCCACCCACGGCCACGACCGCCTCGGGCAGCGCCCGGGCGTCCCTCGCCACGACGTTGACGACGTTCCCCTCGCGCTGAAGCTCGCCGTCGACGAGGAGGAGGGCGTGGCGCCTGACGACACTCCGGAGTCGCGCCCAGGTGTCCGGCCAGAGGGTGACATTCACCATCCCGGTCTCGTCCTCGAGGGCGAGGAAGACCGTGCCCTTCGCCGTCATCGGGTGCTGACGGGTCACGACGAGCCCGCCGATCCGCACCGCCCCGGGCCGCCGATCCGCGAGGGACCCGTTCGTCGCGGCGCCGAGCCGATCGAGTGCCGGACGGAACAGCTCCACCACCTGCCGTTGCGCATCGAGGCCGATGATCGCGTATGCGTCACCGAGCCGTTCGGTCTCGGTCAGCGGCGGCGATCCGGGGGCGGGGGTCGCCGGAAGACGGAGATCCGACGGGCGTCCCGCAGCACGGGTGATCGCCGGGTGGGAGGCAGTCCGGTTCGCACCGACCACCTCGCGGAGCTGCCAGAGGAGTTCGCGGCGCGGCCGCCCGAGCGGATCGAGGGCTCCGACACGGATGAGTCGCTCGAGGACCTCCTCGGGGAGTCCGGTCCGCTCGACGACATCGGCCAGGCTCGTGTACGGACCGCGGGCGAGTTCCGCATCCAGCCGCTCCGCCTGCTCCTCACCGATGCCCTTGACGAGCCCGAGACCGAGTCTCACCCCCCAGCCGATCGCACTCTCGGCCGCCCACCGTCGGCGTGCCCCGGCATCCGGGACGACGCAGGCCGACGCCGAAGCCGGGTCGACGCCCTTCGCCCAGTCCGGCATCCCCACCCATTCCGTCGTCGTCCGGAAGCTGCTCGCGTTGAGGTCCACCGGCAGAACCGTGACACCGTGCCGCTTCGCGTCGTTGACGAGGACCTCCACCGGGTAGAAGCCCATCGGCTGGGCGTTGATGAGCCCGACGACGAACTGGGCCGGATAGAACAGCTTGAGGAACGCCGACTCGTAGGCCGTCCGGGCGAACGCGGCCGCGTGCGACTTCGCGAACCCGAAGCTCGCGAACGCGGCCACCTGGCGGAAGAGCTCCTCCGCCATCGGTTCGTCCATCCCCGGCTGCCGCAGGCACCCGTCCACGAACCGCCGGTGGAGCTTCTCCATCTCCCGGCTCGAACGCCACGTGCCCATCGCCCGCCGGAAGCCATCCGAGTCGGCCGGGCTGAAACCGGCGACATCGATGGCGATCCGCATGACCTGTTCCTGGTAGAGGATGACGCCGAGGCTGTCGCGAAGGATCGGCTCGAGGCTCGGGTGGAGGTACGTCACCGGCTCGAGGCCCTGCTTGCGTCGCAGGTACGGATGGACCGCGTTGCCCTGGATCGGGCCCGGCCGGATGATCGCGACCTCCACGACGAGGTCGTCGAGGTTCTGCGGTCGCGACTTCGGCAGCGTCTGCATCTGGGCCCGGCTCTCGACCTGGAAGACGCCCACCGTGTCCGCCGCCTGGAGCATCGCGAAGACCTCGGCGATCTCCTCCGGCAGGCGGTCGAGGTCGAGACAGGTCGCGCAGTCGTGCTCGATGAGCTGGAGCGTCTCGTCGATCGCGGCGAGCATGCCGAGGCCGAGCAGGTCGAGCTTGATGAGCCTGAGCGTCTCGACATCGCGCTTGTCGAACTGGACGACGACGCGGTCCTTCATCGTCGCTCGCTCGAGTGGCGCGATGTCGATGAGCGGCGCGGCGGTCACGAGCATCCCGCCCGAATGGATGCTCAGGTGGCGGGGGAAGCCATCGATGCGGGCACAGAACTCGAGCCAGCGCTCCCAGTCGGACAGGCCGCGCGTGCTGCCACCGCGAGGCTGGGGCGGCGGCGCGGGTCGTCGCTCGGACGCTGGTCGTCCCGGCGCAAGGGACCCCGGCGCGGACGCTGGCCGTCCCGGCGCGACGACCCGATCGCGGTGGGTGAGATAGCCGGTCCCGCGCCCGGCTCGAAGCCAGGCGACGCTCGCTGGCGTGTCGCCCGGTCCGCCCTCATCGTCACCGGGACCACCCGTCCGGGTGGATGGCCCGCCGGGCAACCCCATCTCAGGCTCGTCCGATCGCCGGAAGAACTGCCCGAAGCCACCCTCCGACTCGAGGTCGCGACGGACCGTGACGCTGTCATACGTCTCGAGTGCCTTCGCCACCCGATCGACGAGCGGCCGCGGGAACCCGAGCGCGATCCCCACCTCTCGCACCGCCGACCTGGCCCGGTACGTGACGAGATTGCAGACCATGCCGGTGTGTTCCGATCCGTACCGCCGGTACACGTACTGGATCACCTCCTCTCGCCGCGCCGACGAGAAGTCGATGTCGACGTCCGGATACGTCGTCCGGCCCTCATTGATGAACCGCTCGAAGAGGAGGTTGTGGCGGATCGGGTCCACCCGGGTGATCCCGAGGACGTAGGCGACGAGCGAATCCGCCGCGCTCCCCCGTCCCTGGGCGGGGATGCCGCGCTCGCGGGCGAACCGCATGAGATCCCAGCAGATGAGGAAGAACTCGGCGAGGCCGGTCCGTTCGATGACGTCGAGCTCGTGGGCGAGCTGGGTCACGACCGCCGGGGTCATCGGATGGTAGCGGCGGCGGACTCCCGTCCAGCACAGGTCCGAGAGGTGACTGAACGGCGTCTCCCCACCGGGCACCGGGAACCCGGGGAACCGATACCGCTCGAACCCGAGATCCACCGTGCACGCCGCCGCGAGCTCGGCGGCCGAGCGGATGCCCTCGGCCCAGGCACGGGCCGTCCGCGCGTCGTCCATCGAGCCGACGGCGGTCGCAGGGTCACCCGGCGGCAACGCCGCGAGCTCGCCGGCCGACTTGAGGTAGTGCTCGCCGGACGGGGACCGCAGGTCGCCGAGCGTGTCGAGCGTCCGGCCGTGACGGATCGCGGTGAGGACATCGTGGAGCTCACGATCCGTCGGTTCGGCGTAGTGGACATCGTTCGTGACGACGACCGGCAAGCCGAGATCGTCGGCGAGCGCCGCCGTCTCCGCCACGAGCCAGTCGTCACCGGGGAGGAGGTGATGACCGAGCTCGAGGACGAACCCCGCCGAGGCGACCGCCGAGCCCTCTCGGACCGCCGGGCGACCGCTCGCCGCCGAACCGCCGCTTCCCGCCGGGCCGCTGCTCCGCGCCGGGCGACCGCTCGCCGCCGAACCGCTGAACAGTCGCGCATATCGCTCGCCCACAGCCCGGGCGCCCTCGAGGTCACCGGCGATGAGCCGTCGGGCGATCTCGCCGTCGCGGCAGCCTGAGAGCGCGACGATGCCCTCGACGTGCTCGGCGAGGAGTGCCTGGGTGAACCGTGGGACACCCTTCGTCCCGGCCATGTTCGCCCGGGAGACGAGGCGGCAGAGGCTCCGATACCCGGCCGCATCCCGGGCGAGAAGGACGAGGTGCGGCCCGCGCATCGCGGGGCTCACACCTCGAAGGTCCTCCCTGACCACCGGCCGGTGTCCGGGAGGTCGAGCCCGATCGGGCCGTGGCCGAGCCGGCAGCCCGTCCACGGGGACGCGTCCCGCGAACGGCACTCGCGCGGATCCTCGATCCACCCAGTCCCCGCCATCCACCTCGCGGCGGCCGCGAGCCCCACCGGACGACCGTCGTGGCGGCACCACGATCCCGCCCGGATCCGGGACGGCCGGGTTGACGAGCTCGATCTCCACCCCGATGACCGGATGGAGGCCCGCCGCCTCGGCCGCCGTCGCGAAGCGCACGACCCCGTAGAGGCCCTGATGATCGGTGATGGCGAGACCGGTCAGGCCGAGACGGACCGCTCGTTCGATGAGCTCGTCCGGCGGCGACGCCCCGTCGAGGAACGAGAAGTTCGTGTGGCAATGGAGCTCGGCGTAGGGGGTCGAGTCGGTCATCGGGACCGTCCATGATAGAACAGATGTTCTACCATGTGATCCGCAACATCGCGTCCCTCAACCGCGTCTCAGAGCCGCGATGAAGCAGATCGTCCCGAAGGTCAGATGGCTCGCCCGACCGGTCGCCCTGACCATCGTCGTCGTCCTGCTCATCGAGGTCCTCCTCCCCCTCGCACTCGCCACCGCATCCGGTCCGGCGAGCTGAACTCGGCTCTCCCGGGCCTGGGGGTCCGGGAGAGCCGATACGAGGCACCTCCGTCGAGCACGCCACGGTAGGATGCCCTGGCACCCACCTGTCCTCGGCACTGACAGAGGAGACGACGCCGATGGGACCACGACCGCGCGACATCCTCGGAGCCGGCCTGTTGACGGTCGTCCTCATGGGGCTCGTCGTCCTGCTGTTCATCGGGAATCTCCATCCCTGAGACGCGCGCAGCCACCGCGCACGATGGGCCGGATGCAGCTACGATTCAGATCGGGTCGGCCGAGATCCGATCCACACGGTCTGGGGGTGATCATGCAGTCGGCGAAGCCTCGCGATCTGGGGCTCCTCGTCCTCGTCGTCGGCCTGTTCGCGATCCTCTTCCTGAGCTCGCTCATCGTCGGCTCACCGGCTGTCCGCTGATCCGGCCAAGGGCGGCCGGTTCCCTCGGTCAGTCGTACAGCCGTTCGAGATGCCATGTCCCGTCGACCCGATCGAGATAGACGAGGGCCAGCCAGCGGGACCCCACGATCTTGAAGTAGTCGCGCGCGATCGGATCGCGCCACCACGATTCGTCGATCCGCCAGCGGGCGCAGACCTCCACCGGTTCCCACCGATCACCCCAGCGGATCGCGGCGGGACGACCGTCCGGACCGAGTCTGGCCTCGATCGACGGATGCTCGCGGAGGAGGCGGGTCATCGAACGCCCGGCCGCGCGCCCGGACCGGAACCCGGCCGCGCGCCCTGGCCGGAGCCTGCCGCACCGGAGCCTGCCGCACCGGAGCCTGCCGCACCGGAGTCGATGTCCACCCACCGCCAGCGCGCCTCGGCGAGCGGCGCCTCCGGATCGACGATCTCCATCCGCCGGATCCGATCGTCGCCGAAGGTCAGGGCGAGTCGGGCGAGCTGCCAGCCAAGCCGCGACGCGCGAGCCGCCTGTGGGACGAACAGCGACAGCTGCTGACCGGCGGCCGGGACGACACCGGCGAGCTCCAGCTCCATCCGCTCGACCGATGCGGGCGGCGGCGTCCGCTCGAGGCGGGCGAACAGGAGGCGCTCGATCACCGAACCCTCGGCCGTGGGCTCGGGGAGTCGCTGGCGGTACTCGACGACGGGCGGTCCGGTGGCGGCCGTGACCGGACCGTCGGTCGCGGCCGGGGCGTCGAGCGTCAGTCGGAGGTACGCGTCGGCGGCGGCCATCCCGCGGCCGGCGAGTTGATCGGCAAGGACGGCCACGAGTCGATGGAGGAGGAACCGGAGCGGTTCGAGGTCGTCGACCGGCGGCTCGATCGGGAGGGCGAACGCGAGGCGTTCCGGCGCCCGGCGGGGCATGAACGGCTCCGTCTCCTCTCCGCGGGACCGGGCCCGGATGCGTCCCCCCTCCGGTCCGAACCGGGCGACGAGCGCCGAGCGCGGGATCTCCGCGATCTGCCCGATCCGTCGAAGTCCGAGCCGGACGAGTCGAGCCCGGATCTCCGCATCTCCGGTGAGGAGCGCGGAGGGGAACGGGGCGAGGAACGCCGCCTCCGCTCCAGGCGGGACGGATCGGAGCCCCATCCGTGAGAGGTCGGACCCCGCCGGGGTGGGCGCGGCATCGCTGGCGGCGATGAGGGCCGCGAAGCGTGTCCCGGCGATCCCCGCCCGCGGCGCGCCGGGCAGGAGCGTCTCGAGCGCCTCGACGACTCCCCGGACAAGCGTCGGCTCCGGACCCCACAGCCGCTCGAGGCCGTCGAGCTGGAGCTCGATCCGCCCGACGGCAGGGTGACCGGCATCCGTCTCCCCGGCCACGCCTGGGCTGAACCGGGCGAGCCGTTCGAGCACACGTTCGAGCGCCGCCGCGTCGGACGCCGGATCAGGGTCGAGGAAGACCGCCTCAGGGGCGAGTCGCTGGGCGCTCCCGAGCGACATCCCCCTTCGGACGCCGAGCGCTCGGGCGTCCGGACTCGCGTCGAGCACGATCCCGGGCGTCCATGGCTGACCGCCGAGGATCACCGGCCCCTGCGGGAACGAGGCGGAGCGCGACCGGGCGAGCCGGAGGAGGAGATGCGGCCAGTGGAGGTGGAGGAGGCGCATGGGTGGAGGTCCCGGGGGTCGGATGGATGGGGGCATCCGCGACAGGGGCGGTGGAAACGGACCGGATGCCGTTGAGCGGCATATCCCGGAGCAGCCGCTCATCGCCGAGACGACGGTCCGCCTCCCCGCCTTCGGCGTAGAGGATCCGCACCTCCGCCCGCCTCCCCGGCGGTCCGGACCGATCGCGGACGATCGCCACCTCCGTCCGCTGGCCGACGATGTCCCGCCCGAGCCGGATCCACGACCGCCGGACGAGCTCGAAGTGGAGTCCCGTCGACTCGGCGAGCGCGCTTGCCAGGTGCCCCGGCAGGCCCGGCGGCTGGAGGAGGACGAGGAGGGTCCCGGCCCGCCGGGCGAGTGCCGCGAGCCGATGGATCCGGTCCGCCGTTCCGCCATGCGGGCGGTGTCCACCCCCGGGCGGCCGCTCGACCGCGAGATCCGCAACGAGGAGATCCACCGTCCTGCCCTGGAGGAGCTGACCGGCCATCGACAGGCCCTCGTCGAGCGACGCCGGCGTGAGGACGACAAGCCATTCGAGCCGAACCCCACGGGCGACCGCCTCCACCGGGTCGAGGCCACGGGCGAGGTCGAGCCAGGCGACGATCGACCCGCTCGCCTGCGCCTCCGCCACGAGCCGGAGGGCGAGCGTCGTCTTGCCGCTCGAGTGATCGCCACGGAGCGAGAGGCCGACGTGGCGGGGGACGCCGCCCGGACCGAGGATCGCATCGAGCGCGGCGAACCCGGTGGACACGACGTTCCCATCCGCCGTTCCAGGCCACCGTGGAGCTGCGGCGCCCCAGCGATCCCGGAGGGTCGCGAGAACGGCCGTGACATCGGCGGAGGCGGTGGCCATCGCCGATCATGATAGAACATCTGTTCTATCAGTCAAGGCCCGGGCAGCCTCCGGATGGTCCCGGGACGGCCCCACGGTCTCCGGAACCGGCCCCACGACGCTCCCGCCCATCGTCACGAGAACGTCAACGAGCCCCATTACGCTGCTCGATACGATGACGTCCATCATGACCGCACCCCGCCGCGGGACGATCGATCCCGCCCTCCGCCCGCCCGGTCCGATCCTCGTCGTGGACGACGATCCGAAGATCGTCCGGCTCGTCCGGACCTACCTCGAGCGCGATGGGTTCGACGTCGTGGGCGCCGCGGACGGACGGACCGCCCTCGCGGCGATCGAACGCCATCGGCCGGCCCTCGTGATCCTCGACCTCATGCTCCCCGAGATCGACGGGCGGGACGTCATCCGGGCCCTCCGGCACACCGAGCAGGCGGACGGACGGCCAGCCGTCCCCGTCCTCATCCTCTCCGCCCGCGGATCGCTCGGCGACCGGATCGCCGGGTTCGAGGACGGCGCCGACGATTACCTGCCGAAGCCGTTCTCCCCCGCCGAGCTCGTCCTCCGGGTCGGAGCCATCCTCCGGCGCGTCGCCACCGAGCCCGCCATCGAGGTCACCGCCGGTGGCCTTATCGACGGGTCGGGTCGGCCGCCGCTTCGCCAGGCAGACCTCGTGGTCGACCGTGAGCGGCACGAGGTGACCCGGGGCGGCGAGCGGATCCCGCTCACGAACGTCGAGTTCCGGCTCCTCGAGACGCTCCTCGAGGCGGACGGGCGAGTCCTCTCGCGCGACCAGCTGCTCGACGCGGTGTACGGCTCGGATGCGACCGACGTCCTCGACCGGACGATCGACGTCCACGTGGGTCGTCTCCGCGACAAGCTCGCCGACGACGCGGACCGGCCGCGATACGTCATGACGGTCCGCGGCGTCGGATATCGGAGCGCGCCGGTGGATCCCGGCCGATGATCGGCCGGGGGATCGCCGGGCGGATCGCACTCGCGGCACTCGCCTCGGCGGCGGTCGGCCTGCTCATCCTCGTGGCGGGCGTCCAGATCGTCGGCTCGCAGGTCTTCACCCGGCTCATGGAGACCCACGGCAGTCAGGCGAGCGATGCGCAGGCGATGTTCGACCAGTCCGTCACGTGGGTCGTCGCCGTCGCGGCGGTCATCGCGATCCTCGCGAGCCTGATCCTGGCGATGGCTTTCGGCCGCCGGCTCGCCGGCCCGCTCGGACGGATTGGTGGAGCAGCGCGGCGCATCGCGGACGGCGACTACGGCGCTCGGGTGCCGCGTGACGGCCCGGAGGAGCTCGTGAGCCTCGCCGATTCCTTCAACCAGATGGCGGCCTCGCTCGAGGACCAGGAGCGGCTGCGACGGGATTTCATCGCGAACGCGGCCCACGAGCTCCGCACCCCGTTGACGAACCTGCAGGGCTATCTCGAGGCGCTTCGCGACGGCGTCATCACCGCGGACCGGGCGACGTACGTGTCGCTCTGGGAGGAGGCCGACCGTCTCGTCCGGCTGTCACGGTCGCTCGACACGCTCGCCGAGGGCGATGCCGCGGAGGGGCCGCCGACGCTCGTCGAGGTGGATCTCGCGGCAGCGGTGCGGGCCGCTCTCGAGCGGGCAGCGCCGGCCGTCGAACGGGCCGGCCTGACGGTGACCCCCGAGCTGCCGGTCCGACTTCCGGCCCGGGCGGACCCGGACCACCTGAGCCGGATCCTCGACAACCTCGTCTCGAACGCCGTGCGCTACACACCGGCCGGAGGCAGCGTCGTCGTCCGTGCCGAACGACGTCCGGCGGACTCGCTCGTGTCCATCTCGAACACCGGCGACGAGATCCCGCCGGACGATCTGGGCCGAGTCTTCGAGCGCTTCTATCGGGTCGAGAAATCGCGCGACCGGGCGCGCGGCGGGGCTGGGATCGGGCTGGCCATCGTCAAGCAGCTCGTGGAGGCGGGCGGCGGACGCGTCGGCGTCGAATCGCGCGAGGGTCTCACGCGATTCTGGTTCAGCCTGCCGGCCTGAGACGCGCCGGGCGGCCACACCGGAACGCGACCGAGCCCGTGCTACACTCTCGCCCGGTCGGCCCTCCGCGGACGCCGCGCCCCGTGGGGATGTAGCTCAGCTGGAAGAGCACCGCGTTCGCATCGCGGGGGTCAGGGGTTCGAGTCCCCTCATCTCCACCATTCCCTTCTGTTCGCGAACCGCATCCTCTCCTTCCCATGCCCCCGGCGACACCGGCGCCCTCGGCACCCGGTAGGTCGGTCGGATGTCGGTCGGCGACACGACCCGGATCTCCTCGATCAGGAGGCGCAGCAGCGCCTTGGTGCGCGGCGTCGGGATCTGCTCCAGGATCTCACCAAGGGCCTCGCTGAGCGACCAGGAGATGAAGGCGATCTCGTCGGGACCGATTGCCTGCTCGGTCACACCGTCTGGGAGAGCCGCCCGTTCGTCCTCGATCGTCCGGATGCGAGCCTGGAGGCCCTCCACCCGCTCCCGGCAGAGCTCCGGGCTCAGCTGCCCGGCTTCGAAGCTCGCGAAGTAGCGATCGATCCGGACCCGCAGCTCGGCGGCCTCGGCGTCGAGCGCGACTCGCTTTTCGGCATGGGCGACCTCGGACGTGCGCAGCGCGGCCTCCATCTCCTCGATGGCCGCGCCGATCAATGAGGTGTCGGCGTAGACCTCGCTCATCTGTCCGAGGATCGCCTTCTCCAACTCGTCCTTGGGCAGGCGCGCCTGATCGCAGCCCGCGCGCCCGTAGCGGCTCCGGGCGTAGCAGGTGTAGTAGGCGTAGCGGCGACCACCGCGGCCCCGTGCGGCCGCACCGATGAGGCGATGGCCGCAGCGGTCGCACACGATGGGGAGGCCGGAGAGGAGGTAGTCCGACCCGTCGGTGCGGCGCGAGCCGGGCTCCGCGGCGCGCCGTGCCAGGATCGCGCCGGCCGCATCGAACAGCCCTTGCTCCACGAGCGGCTCGTGATGCCCGATGTACCAGACGCCGCGGAACGGCACCTCGCCGAGATAGACCCGGTTGCGCAGGATGTCGAGGATCGCCGTGCGCGACCAGAGGTGGCCGTAGCGGGTGCGCAGGCCACGGGCGTTCAGCGCAGCCGCGATGACCGTCGAGCCTTGCCGATCTTCCGCGTAGCGGTGGAAGATCTCGCGCAGCACCGGGGCCGCCGCCGGATCGGGCGAGAGGCCGGCCGTCCCGTCGAGCTTGCGGTACCCGAAGGGGTACGTCCCGACCGTCCACCCGCCGCTCTTCGCCTTGCGCTCCATGCCCGCGGCGATGCGCTCGACGATCGAGGAACGCTCGAACTGGGCGAAGACGCCCAGCATCTGCATCATCATGAGCCCGGCAGGGGTGGCGGTGTCGAAGGGCTCGGTGGCCGAGCGGAAGGCGACCCCCACCACCTGGAGCTCCTCGATGAGGGTCCCGAGCTGGGCCAGGTTGCGGCTCAGCCGATCAACCCGATAGGTGAGGAGCAGGTCGAACCCGCCCGCGGCCGCGGCCGCCCGCGCCGCCGCGAGGTCGGGACGCTCCAGGCTCTTGCCGGAGGCCCGGTCAACGTAGCGGGCGACGATGTGCCAGCCGGGCTGGCTCGCGACATACGCGTCGAGGCGGTCGCTCTGGGCGCCGAGCGAGTAGGGCTGGTTCGTCTCGTCGGTGCTGATGCGGCAGTACGTCGCGACCCGCACGGGCGCATCCGCGCTCACGGCGTCTCCTCCCCGCCCTCGGTCGCCAGCTGCGCGATGCTCGTCCCGAGGAGCCGGGCAGCGTCGTCCGCATCGGACTCGGACAGCGGGGCGAACCCGGGGGCGCCGAGCCGGATCGTCCGCGCCACCGGCTTGCTCGGTACGAGCCGCTTCACGGCGGCCCCCACGATCGCGACGAGGATGAGCAGCAACACGATCGCGAGGTCGAGCGCGCGGTTGTCCCACGGTGGCCCGGAGCCGCTCGGAGGGGTGGCGGCGTCCCGTTCGTTCACTTCGCGGCCTCCGGCACGCTCGGCGTCGACCGCCAGAAGAGCAGGCTGTAGTTCTGGCCGAACGTCGCCTTCGGCCGGTAGCCGTGCGGCTTGTGGTAGACGTGGGCGCCGCCCTTCTCGCCCGCTTGCTCGGCCCACTCGGCCTCTGGCGCGTACTTGCCACACGCCGCGCAGAAGGCGTGATGGGGCACGAGCGCCGCGAGGCGGCGGGCCTCGCCCTGCGCCGCGGTGAGGTCGCGCCGCGCGCTCGCGAGATCCTCCTTTGCCTGCCGGAGGTCGGCCCTCGCCAACTTGAGGACGGCGCGTTCATCGCGCAGCTGCGAGGTAGTCGCCTTCAGCTCGTCGCGCAGCGTGCGCCCCGCGGCCAGCTGCGCCGCGGTCGCGGCTGCCTCGACCGCGGCCGCGTCACGCCCTTGCTCCAGCTCGGCAACGTGCCCCCGCAGCGTCTCCAGCTCGCCGCTCTCCAAGAGCCGCAGGCCATCGAGGATCGCCCGCCGCTTCGTGCCGCGGCTGAGCCCCAGACGATCCAGGAGATCCGACTCGGTTGGCGTGAACTCGACCAGGAAGCGGCGCTTGTACCGGTCGGCCGGTGGTGGTTGCATAGACTATATATACCACATACAGTCCATCGCAGAGAGCGGCCGGTGGGCCGTAGATACGGGCGAACCCCAGGAGACGGCAGGGTGAACGCGGATTGGACCGGTAGCCGGTAGGAGATCGCCGGTGAGGCGGTAGGCGATCCGGCCAGCGACCCGCTGCGAGACCGAGACCGCCGCTCGATCCGCGATGACCGACGTCGACCCCGCCCCCTCCTGCGCCGGGGCCGCCACAGTCGGACCCGGTCGCGCGCTCTCATACGGCCACCCTGTTGACGATTCACGTCCCCTCCGCCCGCGCGACCCGTCCCGAAAAGGGAGCCTCCCACGACCGTCCGATTCGCGCGGAGGCGCGCCCCGCTCCCAGACCTCCCCAAAGGAGGGGTGGGTCCTTCCGGAACGGGCGACCTTGCGCGGGGGCGCCCAAGTGCGCTCACCCGGCTGGGTCCGCTCGCCAACACGATGACCGCCACCCATCGTGCACTGTACGAGCGCCTGACGGTGGCACGACGTGGACATGCCGGGGCCGCATCGGCCTACCGGAGAACGTCGCGGTTCCAGCCCGCCCCACTTCGCGGACTTCGTCGACGGGACCGCAGGGTGATCGGCCAGACGACCACCCTGCATAGTCAGGTGGCTCTCCGGAGGCGATAGCCGCGTCACTGATACGCCGCGCCCGCTCAGGGTCCTGAACATCTCGTCTCCACGAACCACCCGAACCAAGATGCAAGGATCGTGGCCCGCCGTGCGTATGAGGAGCATGAGGATCCCGACGAAGGCCGCCGCGGCGTCATGAACGACGACGATCCGCGGCGGGCCGCGGTCGAACGGGCCTACCGGGCGCACGCCGATGACGTCTATCGCGTGGCGTATGCGATCCTCCGGGACCCCGACGCCGCCGCGGACACGACCCACGACGCGTTCGCCCGGGCCTATGAGCGGTGGGACCAGTACGACGCGAACCGTCCGCTCCGGCCGTGGCTTCACGCGATCGTCGGCCATCTGGCGCTCGACGCCCTCCGCCGACGCCGCGTCCACGAGCGGACGATGCCGTTCCTCCGGCACGTCGCGGAGATCGCGGCGATCGCGCCGATCGATCTGGCCGCGGGCCCGGAGATGGCGATGGCCCGTCGCGACACCGTCGACGTGGGCCTCGGGATGCTCAGCCCGACGGCACGGGCCGCGATCGTCCTCCGCCACTACTACGGCTACGACTACGTCGAGATCGGGACGTTCCTCGGCACGAGCGCCGGCAACGTCGGCTCGATCCTCAGCCGCGCCCACGCCGAGCTGCGACGGCGCCTTTCGGACGATGCCCCCGCCGACCGGCTCGGCCGTTCGGCGGTCTGACCTCGCGACCACGGAGACGACGATGACGAACGATCGACGGAAGACCGACCCACGCCTCGACGACGACGCCCTGGGCGACCTTGTCCGAAAGGCGGTCGAAGGATGGCGCATGCCGCCGGAGCGGCTCCACGCCACGACGTGGCGGGAGCGGATCGGACCGCGCACCGGTCGCTCGTCGTGGGGTCGCGGCCCGCGCGGTGGGGCTCGCTGGCTCAGCCGCCTCGGGGCCGCCACGTCCGCGGCGATCGTGGCTGCCGTCCTCCTTGCCCTCGTCGCGGTGTGGCTCGGTTCGAACCGCCCCGCGTCCGTCGGCGTCCCGGCGACGCATTCGCCATCCCAGGTCGCCGGTGCGGGGAAGACGCCGGTCCCGACCGCCAATCCCGTCTCGTTCCCGCCGGGCTCGTCGGAGCCGACTGCGGGTCCGTTGCCAGCCTTCGCCCTCTCCGGGCCGCCGCTCGCCGGCCGGGTGATCGCCGGGGCCGGCCAGGGGTTCGTGGCGATCGATCTCGCGACCGGGTCGGCGGGCGCCGATCTCGTTCCGGGTGCCACCTACGGTTCTCGGCTCTTCCATCGTCCGGGCGGTGGGTTGATCTGCGCCTGCCAGGCGTTCGCCTCAACCGACTTCGTCAGCGGGACCATGACGATCGAGATCCGCGTCATCGCCGCTGCGGGCGGGACCGTTCAGCGGATCCCGGTCGAGACGCTCATCGGGAACACCGATCCGTACGCGGGTGGTTACGACACTGCCGGCGTCGTCACGACCGCCGACCTCAGCCCGGACGGACGGACGGTGTACGTCGCCTGGGCGTACCGGACGAGTCCGCTCTGGCACCTCGGCATCGACGTTGTCGATCTCGGGAGCAGGACGGTCGTCCAGAGGATGCGACTCGCCGATCGACCGTCGATCGTGTCCGGATCGCCAGTCGGGATGTGGTTCTCCGCCCTGCGCGCCGCCCCCGACGGATCGAGCGCGATGCTCTCGATCGTCGGCCTCGATGGTGCGGCGGGGATCACGCGCGTCCTGGCGACGATCGCCGGCGGCCGGATCGCGGGCACGACGACCCTGCCGGTCTCGACCCCCACGGTCGGAGGGACTGCCTGCACCGCCGTGGGCGCTGAGGGATGGGCGACCGCGCGGTCGTACTACGCCGTGTGCGCCGGACCGGTGGCCGCAGTCGTCATCGTCGATCTCGCCGGACGCACCATCGCCTCGCAGTGGCTCGCCGGCACCGGCCAGTCGCTCGCGGCCTTCGCGGGAGCCGATGTCGTCGATCGGGTCGCCGGCCTCCTCTATCACTGGGATCCGTTCGCCCGGACCGTCACCCGGGTCGACCTCGCGACCGGTCGGATCACCGGCACGGCAACCGCCGCCCAGGCGGATACGGGCGGCGGCGGGCCGCTCGGCGTCCTCGGCGATCTCGGCCGGACCATCGCGGGCTGGATCGCACCGCAGGCGACGGCGAAGGTCTTCCTCCAGCCGGGACTCGCGCTCGCGCCGGACGGCTCGCGGATCTATGCCCTCGGCGTGGCGTCGAGCGGATCGGGTTCGTCGGGCGTCGACGTCTTCGACACCCGGACGATGACGCAGCTCGACCACTGGGCGCCGGTCGCGGATCTCATCTCGATCGCGGTGAGCCCGGACGGCCGATACGTGTATGTCGCGGGCGCGCCGGGTGGGAATTCCAGTCAGACATACCCTGCCTCGCTCGAGGTCTACGACACGTCCAACGGCGCGCTCCATCTCGTGGCAGGCGATCTCGGCTCAACGTATCTCGCCCTGGTTCCCTGAGGCGGCGTGAGGGCGTAGGGAACAGGCAGGCGGCAGTCGCGCAGTCGACGTAGCCTGAGCTCGCCGGGGTGCGGAGCGGACGGGTCGGTGGCCCTCGGCAAGCTCGAGAGCGACGCCACGTTCGCCCACGTCATCACCGCGGGAGTGGATCACCACCAGCTGGATCGACCTAGCCGGGCTGGTGCGGTCCCTGCCACGATCTGGCGGGGGGCCGCCGAGCTAGTTGTGAGTCCGCGCCGCGATCGAGGGGCGTCACGACGGGGATGCGCGATATCGGCCTCTTGCCGCCCATGACGGTCGTCGCGGGCGACCTGGCGACGATGCTCGTGAACGACCCGATAGGTCCGCGCGACCGTCGCGGCGAGGATGCTGGCGACGAACGATGGATACATCCGGAGCATCCGGCTAGTGTGCCGAGTCCAAGGTCCGCCGACAAAACCGCGCCACGCTGGCGAGGATCTGGTCGGCGCTCCTGGTCCAGATGAAGGGCTTGGGGTTCTCGTTGTAGATCGCGAGGTAGGCGAGGATGGCCGCCTTGAGTTCGGCCGTGCTGCGGTGGGAGCCGCGGCGGATCTGCTTCTCGGTGAGGAGCGCGAAGAACCGCTCGACGAGGTTGAGCCAGGAGGCGCTCGTGGGCGTGAAGTGGAGGTGGTAGCGGGGGTGGCCGACGAGCCAGCGCCGGATGAGCGCCGTCTTGTGGGTGCCGTAGTTGTCGAGGATGACGTGGACCTCGAGCTCGGGCGGCACGCTCGCCTCGATCGTGTCGAGGAACGAGCGGAACTCGACTGCCCGGTGACGCCCGTGGCACTCGCCGATCACTTGGCCGGTCGCCACGTCGAGGGCGGCGAACAGGCTCGTCGTGCCATGGCGCTCGTAGTCGTGGGTATGGCGCTCGACCTGGCCGGGCCGCATCGGCAGCATCGGCGCCGTCCGGTCGAGGGCCTGGATCTGGCTCTTCTCGTCGACGCTCAACACGAGGGCCCGCTCGGGCGGGGCGAGGTACAGCCCCACGATGTCGCGGACCTTCTCGATGAACAAGGGATCGGTACTCAGCTTGAACGTCTCGCTCCGGTGAGGTTGGAGGGCGAAGGCCCGCCAGATCCGGCTGATCGAGCTCTGGCTGAAGCCGGTGGTGGCGGCCATCGAGCGGGTGCTCCAGTGGGTGGCGTCACGCGGCGCCGACTCAAGCGTGATCGCGATGACCCGCTCGACGTCGGCGTCGCCGATCGTCCGCGGGGCGCCCGGCCGCGGTTCGTCGAGCAGGCCGTCGAGGCGCCCGGCGAGGAACCGGCGCCGCCACTTGCCGACGGTCGGCTCGGTGATCCGCAGTGTCGCGGCGATGTCCTTGTTCGAGCGGCCCTCGGCGGCCCCGAGCACGATGCGCGCCCGGACAGCCAGCGCCTGGGCCGTCGTCGGCCGGCGTGTCCACTCGGTCAGCCTCGCCTGTTCCTCCGCCGTCACGGTGAGCTCCTCGAGGGGGCGTCCCCTGGGCATGGCATCCTCCCGGTTCGTGCGGCCACGAGAGATGCCTCTATTATATCACACACTTCTGACTCAGGACACTAGACTCGCCAATGGCCCCCGCCTCTCCCCCGCACCGGACGCTCCGCTCTTCGCGGAGGATGGGACTCACCGGGCGACCGGGGACCGCTCGTCGCGTTCGGCACGTCCCGACGTTCCCGTGCGTCACTGGGAACGAGATGCCGCCGGAGTGTGCTCGAATGGAACATCGCCGCGAGACCGAGGATCTCCCACCGACCACGCGCGTGAAGCCGGCAATGCGCGGGCGTGCGCTGCCCCTTCCGTCGCTCGTGCCGCTGGTCGGCGCACTCGGCGTCCTCCTCGGGTTCATCCTCGCGCCCAAGGGAGTCCCGCTCCCCGCGCCGAGCCCCGTGGCAATCGCGGCAGCCTCGCCCTCGTCCACAGACGCGCCGCGGGCCATCCTCGAGCCCACGGCCGTCCAGAGCGCCGAGCTTCCACCGGGTGGCGGCCTCCCGTTGGCGCAGGCGTTGGCGGCGATGGGGGGGTGGGGGATTTGGGGGATGGGTGTGTCGCCGACGGCCGTCATCTCGGCGCGGATCGTCCGGTATTCGGACGTCTCATCCTTCCACGTGTCCCGCAACCGGGGGGTCTGGGCGATCGTGACCCGGGGGACGTTCCCGTCGATCTCCTGCGGCGGCCTCCGTCCGGGGACCCCGGCACCCTGCCCTGCGCCGGCGACGACCGAGCTGCTCGTCCTAGACTACCACCCGGGCTTCTTCCTGGAGAGCACGATCCCGGCGCCCCCATGACCGTCCGTACGACGCTTC
Organism: Chloroflexota bacterium; assembly: GCA_015478725.1. Lineage (NCBI taxonomy): Bacteria > Bacillati > Chloroflexota > Chloroflexota bacterium. Next base: position 17,334 of record JADMIG010000008.1, read on the forward strand.
TTCCTCGCGTGACGCCTTCATCGTCGCCACGGCCGAGGCGGCGTCGTCCTGACGAGGTTCTCGGGGCCGAGCGACGGCGTCGGGACCAAGATCCCGAGGGCGACGCTCAGTTTCAGCGCATAACTGCGCACATTCTCGGGTCGGCGGCCGCGCTCCAGGCGCTCACGAGTGCACCGCGTGCTGCCGGACGCATGTCAAGCACCATCCTGCGAGCATGCCTCGTGGCCGTGCTCGTGCTGGGTTGCAGCAATCCGGTGCGAGCCACCTCGCCGCCGACGTCAGCGATCACGCCGAACCCCTCGCCCGTGGCACACATCGAGGCGTACGCGGTCGCCTACGATGCTGTCGGACCAACACTGGTGACGCTGCTCGCCGATGGGTCGATCGGGGAGCGGCGCAGACTCGGCTACGATCCGGTTGTCGCCGTCACACCGGAAGGGATCTTCGTCGCCGCCCTGGATCCGCAGAATCCGCGCTCGGACAGCGCCGGTGGCCGCCTCAGCATGCTCCCGTTCATCGGACCCGATCCCGCATGGACGATCGGGTCTGCCCCTTCCCCCGTGGCCGTGGACGGGCCGGTGGCCAGATGGGCCGCGACATCATTCGCGGGATCCGTGTGGTACGAGAGCTCGATATTGGACGGATCGTTCTACAAGGACTCGCTGGTGAGCGTCGATCCGGCGAGCAGGCGCATCGCAACGATCGCCCTCGATGGCTGCGGAGTCGGCCAGCTCCTTGCCTTCGAGCAGGTCCACGCGATGGCGCTCGTCTGTGCCGCGCCGGGGCGGGCGTGGATCATTGCCGGAGGCCAGCTCGGAGGTTCGCTGCCGCTCGGCGCGTACGACATCGTCGCCGCTGCGTCGACCGGCAGGACGGCGTTTGTGACGGCGAGCCAGCTCGGCCTCATTGACGTGCACGATCTTGAACAGCGCGTCACCCGAGTCTGGGACTTCAGCCCCCTCCGCGCGGTGCGAGACCAGCTGCAGGTGGCGGGAGGTCAGGCGGCCGTCGGACTCGAGTCGGCAGCAGACGTCTCAGCGGGCGGGTTCACGCGCGTCGGTATCGTCACCCTCGCGACGGCGTCGGCTGTGCAGTTCGGGCTCGACCGCCCCGCCACCGCGCTCGCGTTGACGCCTGATGGCATCCTGATCGCGTCGACCGATGGGTGTGTGCGCCTGTACAGCCGAGATGGTCGAGGGAGCACCGCAGCGTGGTGCGGCGTGACGTCGGTCGCGCAACTGCTCGTACTGCCTCCCGGCCGATGAGGCGACGCCCACGCCAGCCGGATGGACCTACTTTTCACCGAACCAGTCGACACGGCCGGTGTAGACAACCATGGTATAGTCACTGAGTGACTACCGGCTGGAATGGTGTGATGCCGACTCCTATGGTCTCGCTGACTGCCGCTCTCCCTGTCTCCTGAACGCCCGTGGGACTCTCCGGCGCGCTCACCGCGCTCCTGCTCCCGGGCTCGAGCCACGGCTATGAGCTCCACGCGACCCTGGAAGCCGAACTCGGATCGACCTGGGTGACGCGCCCGGCACAGGTGTACCTGACGCTCGGGCGCATGGGCCGCGACGGCCTCGTGACGAGCCAGCGGATCCACCAAGAGACGCGGCCTGACCGGCAACGCCTCACCCTCACCGAGGCAGGACGGCGCGCGGCCGAGGATTGGCTCGCCAGTGGGCCCGCCGACGAACTGGTCGTCCGCCTCGCCGTGGCGCGCCTGGTCATCCCCGAGCGCCTGCCCGCGCTCGTCGCCGCGATGATCGACGAACGGACGACGGCACTCCACCGGCTCCGCGCAGCCCGCGCGGAAGACGAAGGAGGGTTCCGGGCGGAGGCCCGCGATGCCGAGATCGGCGCGGTCCAGGCGCAGCTGCGCTGGCTCGACGGGCTGCGTGACCATCTCGACGAGCTCCTCGCCCGACCACGCAGGAGGCCGCAGGATGACCGCGCCGCTGCGTCTGCCTGAGCGGCATCCGGCCGTCGCCCTGGCCGGCGTCGCACGCACCTACGCCAGCGGTGCCGACGTCGTGCGCGCCCTCGAGGGGGTCGACCTGCGCGTCGCGCGGGGCGAGGCGGTCGCGATCACCGGGCCGTCGGGTTCGGGGAAGACCACGCTCCTCAACCTCGTGGCCGGACTCGATCGGCCGACCGCCGGCACGATCACTGTGTTCGGGACGCGCATCGAGGACGCCTCGGAGCGCGAGCTGGCGGAGTTCCGCGCCCATCATGTGGGCCTTGTCTTCCAGGACCCGCACCTGCTCTCCGGGCTCACCGCGCTCGAGAACCTGGTCGCGGCGCGGCTCCCCTGGGGGCGCTGGCGAGACCTGCAGGACGAGGCCCGTGCGCTCTTGACTGAACTCGGGCTGGCCGACCGGCTCGATGCGCCGCCCTCGCGCCTGTCCGGCGGCGAGCGCCAGCGCGTCGGCCTCGCCCGCGCGCTGATGGGGAGCCCGGAGCTGCTCCTCGCCGACGAGCCGACCGGCAACCTCGACGCCGCCACGACCGAGGGGCTCATCGGCATGCTCGAAGCCGTGCGCCACGAGCACGACCTCACCATCGTGCTGGCCACCCACGACCCGGCGGTGGCGGCGTTCGCCGACCGGGTCGTGCACCTCGTGGGCGGGCGGGTCGACGGGGAGCGCCGCCTCGATCGCGCAGGTCCGCTCGAAGCGCGGGCGCTCGAAGACCGATGATCAGGCTCGCGCTCCGAGGCCTGCTCGCCCGGCGCGTGGCGACGGCGCTCGCTGCCGCTGGGCTGCTCACCGCGGTCTCGGGGTTCCTCGTCCTGGCAGGCGTGTCACGGACGACGCAGGCAGTCCTCTCCGGCGACATCGCACGCGCCTGGAACACGCCCTACGACATCCTCGTCCGACCCGCCGGCACGCAGACCGCCCTGGAGCGCAGCGAGGGCCTCGTCCGACCCAACTTCCTGTCGGGCGTCACGGGCGGGATCACCACCGTCGAGCTGGCCGCGGTCCGGTCCGTGCCGGACGTCGAGGTCGCTGCGCCGATCGCCGTGGTTGGCACCGTCCAGTGGCCAGCCGGATTCCCGGTCGACCTACGGACCGTGATCGGCCCCGGGCCGATCACGGTCCTGCGCGTGATCGCCACCTCGAGCGGCGAAGCCGGCCTCTCGCACTACGCGCCCCTTCCGGCCAGCTACCTCGTCGTCGCACCGCAGGGACGGATCGTCCACGAGTCCACGGGCGGCGCCGCGCCCACGAGCGCGACGTTCCTCGAGGTCGGCACAACGAACGTCGCCTGCACCCCACCCGTGGCCTGTTACGGGGGCCTGACGCCCGACGCGGCCACCGCGGGCGCCCTCGCCTCCGGCACACCCGGGATCTTTCTCGGCTGGCCGGAGCCGATCGTGGTGGCCGGCGTCGATCCGGTCGCCGAGGCGCAGCTCGCGCACCTCGATGGCTGCGTGGTCGCCGGCCGCTATCTGCGCGCCTCGGACACGCCGACCACGATCCAGGTGCAAACCGGACCGCAGCCGGCCATCCCGGTGTTGGTGAGCAGCCGGAGCTTCATCGACGAGACCGCCCGGATCACCGTGGAGCGGGCAGCGGACCCGTCGGCCGTCCTCGTGGGCGCGGCACCGGGCAGCCTCGGCGCATGGGCACCGGTCAGCGAGCAGACAGCCACGGCCAATGACGCGTATCAGGCCTACCTCTCGACCTTGGTACACGGCGACTACTACGACGCCTCACCCCATTGGACGGTGGGCCCGGTGACCTACCGCGAGGTCGGACCCGATCACCTCGCCGCTGAGCTCCAGCCGGCCGATCCCCGCGTCTACGAGAGCCAGACCACGGTCCGCGGCGGTGCGAGGCCAGCCAGCCTCGCGCCCGTGGAGGCGTCCGATGTCTGGTTCCGTTCGATCGCGCGCCGGGACCAGATCCCCCGCGCCGAGCTCTTCTCGCGCTGGCAGCCCGTGGGCCAGTACAACCCCGACTGCCTGCCGGGCTTCGATCCGCTCGCCGGCGGCCGTCTCGAAGCGTACGGGCTGCCCGCCGTCCGCCTCGCTGACGGCCAGGCCCTCGGACCGACTCGCTCGCTCGCCTCCTACGTCAACAGTCCGCCGCTCGTGCTGACGACGCTCTCAGGCGCGGCCTGGCTGTCGGATCCGGCGCGCTTCGTCGGTGCCCCAGGTGCCGCCTTCATCAGCGCGATCCGCGTCAAGGTCGCGGGCGTCGACACGCCCGGTTCGGCGGCCGAGGCAAAGCTCGCGGCGGTGGCCGCGGCGATCCACGATGCGACCGGGCTGCAGGTCGACATCGTCAAGGGCTCCTCTCCGCGGACCGTCCTTGTCGACCTGCCGGCAGGTCACTTCGGGCGACCAGCTCTCACCGTGAGCGAGGGCTGGTCGGACAAGGGCGTGGCGGTCGGGTTCGTGGAGGCCGTCTCGGCCGAGGACCTCGCCCTCTTCGCGCTCGTGCTGCTGGGCGCGGTCCTCTTGGTGGCCGACACGGCGTACGTGGCCGCGCTCGGGCGGGGGCCCGAGCTGGCCATCCTGCGAGCGATCGGCTGGTCGGGGGCGCGGATCGCCTGGCTCGTCGAGGCCGAGATGCTCGTGCTCGGGCTCGCGGTCGGCCTCCTGGCGATGCTGGTGACGCTCGCGCTCCTGCCGCTCGGGCTGGTGCTGGCGCCCTGGCAGCTCCTCGGGGCGCTCCCGCTCTCGCTCGCCGTGGCGGGGATCGCCGGTCTCGTGCCGGCGCTCCTCATGCTGCGGGGCCGGCCGATCGGGCATCTGGCCGGTCTCGAGCCCGCGCGTCGCAGCCGGCCCATCCGCTGGCTCAGCTGGCTCGCCGTGTCGGATCTCCTCGGGCCGCGGCGGGTCGAGACCGCGCTGGGGGTGCTGGCGGTCGGGCTCGGCGCGCTGCTCGTCGGCTCAGTGACGCTCGTCGCGCTCGCCTTCAACGGCCGCCTCGACACGACCGTGCTCGGGGTCTACCTGACGGCCCAGGTGCGGCCCTTCCACCTGGTGATCGCGGGCCTCACTCTCGGGGTCGGCGCGCTCGCCGCGGGCGAGATCGTGAGCCTGGGGTACCTGCGCCGGGAGGCCGCCTTCGCCACTCTGCGGGCGATCGGTTGGTCGCCCCGCCTGATCATCCGCTTCCTGGTCGTCCAAGCCCTGACCATCGGCCTGCTCGGCGGCCTGGTGGGCGCGGGTGTCACATTCGTCGTGGCGCGGGTCCTGGAGGCCGCGGCGGGACCGACTGCGTTCGGCGTCGCCACCGCGATCGGCGCGGCGCTGGTGGCCACGCTGGCGGCCGCGGCGGGCCCGGCGGTGCTCGTCCGACGTGCTGTGCCGGCCGCGATCCTGCGGGGGGAGTGACCGAAAGGCCTCGGGCGGGGTCGCGGACTGACAGCACCGGCGCACCGTGCGCGAGCCATGCGTACCCGGAAGGACTTGCCCCTCCTTCCGGAGCGGCCAATCTGACCGCGTCGATCGAGCACCGGTCGAGCCGTCTCACCGGACCCCCGATGGCGGGTGGGCGCGACAGGCTACTTCCCCGGGTCCGGCCGTGCCGGTTGCGCATGTGGGGCATGCCCTGACCTCATCGGGGTGACGAGCGAGTCCACCGGCGGCGCTCCGGTCGCCTGGCGGCGCAGCTCCGGGGGCGGATACTCCCCGCACCAAAGACTGAACCTTCGGTGGTCCGTGCGGTCCTCTATGACAGTGCCCGAGAACAGCAGTCAGCGCGGACTCGTCGAGCGCGCGCAGCACGGCGACGGCGAGGCGTTCGCCCGGCTCGTGTCGAACCATCTCGACGCCTCGTGGCGGTTTGTCCGGGCGATCGGAGGCGACCGTGTCGACCCCGACGATGTCGTGCAGGAGGGGTTCGTGATGGTCTGGCGTGATCTCCCGCGACTCCGCAACGCGGACGCGTTCGAGCCATGGCTCCGGGCGGTCCTCGTCCATGCGACCCGCCATGCCCTCCGCCGTGACGGTGGGGTCCGCCTCATCAGGATCACCGGGGACTCCTCGTCGGACGCGATGGACCGCAGCGCCGCCATCCGCGCGGACAGTCTGGTCGATCCGCACCTCGAGCCGGGCGCCTCGCTGGCGAACCGCGATGCGGTCGCGCACGCCTTCGGCCGACTCTCGGTCGATCAGCGGACCATCCTCGCCCTGCACTACCTCGAGGGCCATCCGCTGGAGTGGATCGCGCAGGTGATCCGATGCCCGCTTGGCACGGTCAAGTCGCGCCTGTCCGGTGCCCGCTCCGCCCTGCGGGCGGCGCTCAGCGCCGAGGATCGGCCCGCCGATGACTGACATGCTGCCCGACCACGACCCGCGAGACGGACTCGACGATGGCCTTCGGGAGCTGCTCGCCGCCCGCGCTCTCGGCTCCCCCGGCGCTGGCCTCGAGGCGCGCATCCTCGCGCGGGTGGGCGAGACCCGGCAACGGCGCCGGCGCGCCTTCATCCCTGAGCGGTGGTCCGGCGCGTGGCCAGCGACGTCCGGGTCCACCCGTGCCGTTGCCCTCGGATCGATCGGCCTCGCTGCGGTCGTCGTCAGCGCGCTCATTGGGACCGCGCTGCTCAGAGCGCCCGCGGCGACCGAAGCACCCGGTGCAATCGGGCCCTCGGGTGCGGCCTCACCTGCCCCGACCGACGTTCCGGCGAGCGTCCCGCCTCACGTCGGCGGCACCTGCCCGCTCACGCCCATCACCCGCCTCGCCGGTGGCTCGGCACCGGAGGTCGATGTGAGCGGTCTCCGCTGGCGATGGGGTGGCGTACCGTGGATCGCCGGGGTCGATGAGAAGGTCGTCTGGCTTGACGATGCCGGAATGATGCCCGAGCCCGGCGTCTCGGTGTTCGCGATCCAGCTCGACCTGCCGATCCTCGTCGACGGCCGTCCGCTGACATTCGCTGGGGCCGCGGGCGGAGCCATCTACGCCGCCACCACCGACGCCCAGTGGGCCGCGCAGATCCGGCTGCCGCGTCCAGGGTGCTGGCTCCTCACTGCCGTCTGGTCCGCGGGAGCGAGCAGCGTCGTCGTTGCGGCGGCACCACCTCCCGCAACGGCCAGTCCGGCGCCATCCACTCCCGGTTCGGTGTCGAGCACGCCGCTCGCCACCTGCCCGGCGACGCGGCGACCGACGGCCCCCCCACCGTCAGGGTGGCCAGGGCCGGCGATCGTCGATGGCCCCTTCCGATGGCTCCTCCCACCGAGTGCGACCTGGCGGATCGGAGGCGACGGCGACAAGCTCGTCCTCGACTCGCAGATCGGCTGGGACATCGGCGACATGCGGATCATGGCCATTCCCCTGGCGCGAGCGGCCGCCGTCGGCTGGCTCCGGGCGACGGCCGTCGGCGGCGACATCCCCCCGGGCTTCGGTGGCGGCACGATGGGCTTCGGGGTCACGCTCCCGGCGCGCGATTGCTGGGCGTTCGTCTACCTCGCCCCGCACGCCACCTCGACGATCGTCGCCGACCTGCGCCCGTAGCGTCGACGAGGAGGCGCCCCAACGTCCGATCAGGCGACCACCGATCGACCGCCGGTCGACCGCCACCCTCGCTTGTTATCTCGGCCTCAAGCCCATTCAGCCCCGACCAGATACTCTATCGGCGGCTGCGGTCCGCCAGCACCAATGAGCAGCGAACCCTTCCCGCCGGGCGGTTCGCGGTCTGTCGGGCGCGGACCACCAACATCCCCGGCCTGCGCTCGGTCAGACTCGGCCTCGAGGCGGCACCACCGTTGGACGATCCGGCGATCTCCCCACCCTCCGACGTGACGAACCACCAGGCTCGGGCGCAGGCCCGGCTGGCGGGTCGCGCGCTGCGCCGGCAGGTCGCGCGATCGGCGCACGCCGCCTGGATCCCGCCGGCCGACCGGCCGGACCCGATCTCGCTGCTCGAGACACAGGCCCGGGCTCGCCTTCCGGAGCTGGCCCCGATCCGCTACGGCCGGATGATCGCCTCCCCGTTCGGATTCCTCCGCGGATCGGCCATCGTGATGGCCGCCGATCTGGCGCACTCACCGGCGACGGGTCTCACCACCCAGATCTGCGGCGACGCCCATCTCTCGAACTTCGGGATGTTCGCCTCGCCGGAGCGGAACCTCGTCTTCGACGTCAACGACTTCGACGAGACCCTCTGCGGACCCTGGGAATGGGACGTCAAGCGTCTGGCGGCAAGCGGCGTCGTGGCGGCCAGGACCGTCGGTCTCTCCGGGCGCGACGCCCGGGAGGTCGCGGAGGCCGCCGTGCGGTCCTATCGGGAGCGCATGCGCGCGCTCGCGGACCTCACGACCCTGGCCGTGTGGTACCGGCGCATCGACGCCGCGGAGATCGCCGCCGACCGGCGCAGCGGAAGACTCCTCGAGGGATTCCTCGGGGCAGCCCGGCGGCACCACGACGAGAACGCTCGCTCGCGCCTCCTCACGCAGACGAACGGACAGCTGCAGTTCGTCGAGGACCTGCCGCTCATCACCCGCGAGCCGGCGGCAAGCGAACAGTTCGAGGCGATCCACGAGATGTTCGCGTCGTACGCGAACCGCCTTCGGTACGACTGGCGCGTCCTGCTCGACCGCTACGAGGTCGTCGACGTGGCACGTCAGGTCGTGGGCGTCGGCAGCGTCGGCACACGCACGTTCGTGGCCCTCCTGGTCGCGAACCGCAGCACCGTCGATCCGCTCATCCTGCAGCTCAAGGAGGCAGACGCGTCGGTGCTCGAGCCCCACCTCGGGAGGAGCCCGTTCCGATCCCACGCCGAGCGCGTCGTGAACGGCCAGCGCGTGATGCAGTCGGTGAGCGATGTCTTCCTCGGCTGGAGTCGCAGCCCGCTCACCGGCGTGGATTACTACTGGCGGCAGCTCTGGGATTGGAAAGGCTCGGCGGCGATCGAAACGATGAACCCGGAGGAGCTCACCTTCTACGCCAGCCTGTGCGGGCAGGCGCTGGCCCTGGCTCACGCTCGCGGCGGCGATCGGCTCGCCATCGCTGGCTACCTCGGCACGTCCGACCGATTCGACCGCGCGATCACGGACTTCGCCGAAGCGTACGCTGAGCAGGTGGAGCGCGATCACGCAGCACTCCTCACGGCCGTGAGGCAGGGACGGATCAGAGCCGATCCCGGGATCTGAGCAGCTTCCGGGCCCGCGGCCGACGCTCGCGCGACGCGGACCCGCGCGTACCACCGATGGAGGAGCACGGATGAGCCGCCAGGCGTCGTCGATCGAGGAGGGCCGCTTCGATTTCACGGACGCGCAGTTCGAGTGGCGGCGCCTGTTTTCAGAGGCGCTCGGGACCTTCTTCCTGGTCCTGGTCGCCGTGGGCGGCGGGATGGTCAATGCCAGGTTCGGCGGCGGTGTGCTGTCCCTGACCGCCCAGGTCACCGCGCCGGGTCTGATGGTCGGGGCGATCATCCTGTTCATGGGCGCGGTCTCCGGGGCGCACCTCAATCCGGGCGTCAGCATCGCCTTCGCCCTCCGCGGCGACTTCCCGTGGCGTCGCGTGCCCGGGTACATCGTGGCCCAGTTCGTCGGCGCCATCCTCGCCACCCTGCTCCTCATGGTCTTGCTCGGCCGGCAGGGTGCCGCCGGCCTCACCCTGCCCGGCCCCGGCATCAGCGACATGACGGCGGTGGTGTGGGAGGTCATCCTCAGCGTTGGCCTGGTCAGCACGATCCTCGGCACGTCCTCGGGGGCCCAGAACATCGGCCCCATGAACGCCATCGGCGTGGCGAGCTACGTCATCCTCGCCGGCCTCTTCGGCGCACCCGTCAGCGGCGCCTCGATGAACGTGGCCCGCTCACTCGGCCCGGCGCTCGTGCTCGGGGACACGACCGCGTGGTGGGTCTATCTCGTCGGACCGCTCGTCGGCGCCGTCATCGCGGCCGGCATCGCGTACATCCTCCGCGGTCCCGGTGGCGGGTTCTACGGCACCAAGGCGGCGGAGGGCACGCTCGGCTGGCTGTGGCGGCCCGGGCCGATCGAGACCACGGTCCCCGGCACGCCGGAGGAAGCCATCGCCCAGGGTGATGCGACGTCGCCCGACCGTTCACGGCGAGGCTGACGAGGCCGGCGCCGTCTCGTGCGGATGCGGCACCGCGCGGGCGAGGCGGATCCCCCGCGAAAACACGAAGAGGAGACTCGTCAGCGCCGTCCCGACCGCGATGACGACGAGGGTGACGCCGCCATGCACCGCGTCGAGGAGCACGCCCCCGACGAGCAGGCCGAGCGGCTGGATCCCGATCGAGATCGTGCGGGCCGTGCTCCCGACCCGACCGAGGAGCTCGTCCGGTGAGCTCGAGGCCCGGACCGTGACGTAGGCGACGAGGACGATCGACTGGCTCGTCCCGGCCACGAGCGCGAGCCCGGCCATGAGCGGCAGCGACGCCGTCACCGCCATCCCGAGGACCGCGATGGCGACGATGAGATTGCCGATGAGAAGGTGCGGGGCGAGCCGCCCGGTCGCGAGCCGGCCGGCGAGGAGAGCACCCACGAGCGACCCGACGCTGTATGCGGAGATGATCAACCCGAACGCCGACGGCCCGAGCGCGCGGTCGATCGTGAGGTAGTAGGCGACGACCTCGATGATCGGCGCCGAGACCAGGCTCACGAGTGTCCAGAAGGCGATGAGATCCCGCAGGACGGGATGCTCGAGGATGAACCGGACCCCCTCCGCCATCTCCCGCCGGAGGCTCGTTCGTTCGCGTCGTTCGGCCCGCCGGAGCGGCCGCCGGACGAGGAGCAGGCTGACCGCCGAGACCGCGAAGGAGGCCGCGTCGATGACGAGGGTCGGTGCCGCGCCGATGCGGGCGACGAGCAGCCCGGCGATGCCCGGACCGATGATGAAGCTCGCGCCGCTCAGCGCCTCGAAGATCCCGGTCGCCCGGGCGAGCTGCCGCCTCCCCACGAGGTTCGGGACCGCGGCTGTCCAGCCGGCCATGAAGACGACGCGGCAGGCATTGATCGGGAACGCGACGAGCAGGACGACACCCATCACCGGGACGCCAAGGAGGGACGCGAGCGGGATGAACGCGGTGAGGATCGCTCGACCCGCATCCGCCCACATCATCATCCGCCGGCGATCCCATCGATCGGCGTAGGCGCCCACCGGCAGGCCGAGCAGGAGGTCCGGCAGGCGCGCCAGGACCGCCACGATGCCCATCTGGAGGCCGGATCCGGTCAGAGCGAGGACGAGGAGCGGCAGTGCGGTCGCGCTCACCGCATCCCCGACCGCGGAGACGCCCTGGCCGACGAAGACGATCCGGAAGTCCCGGTTCGCCCGGAGGCTCAGGGTCGCCGTGTCTTCGCCCGGGTCGGGCGACGCGACCTCGCGATCCGGCAGGGGGACGAGCGCGTCCGTCACGGGATCGAGCTCGTCCACGAGATCCACCGATCACCTCATGCCTGACGGCCGCCGCGGCCGGCCAGGTGCCGAGTCACGAACGCCGGCCGGGAGCGTACACCGCCCCGACGACACGGTCGTGCGCTCGCCGCCTCGACCGCTACAGCCCGGGCCAGGCCGCCGACATGCTCGCGCCGCCGAGGGTGGACGTGCCGATCCTCCACCGACCGCCGGTCGCGCGGACGATCTCGTTGGCGATGGCGAGCCCGAGTCCCGCCCCGCCCGCCGAGTCCGTCGCCCGATGGAAGCGATCGAAGATCCGATCCCGCTCGTCGACGGGGATCCCGGGGCCCGCGTCCTCCACGGTGAGCCGGACGCGGCCGGATTCCCGGGTCACGCTCACCTGGACGGTCCCACCGGCCGGGGCGTACTTGCAGGCGTTGTCGAGGAGGACACCGAGGAGCCGATCGAGCCACTCAGGGGGCGCGCTGACCGCCGTGGCGTCGCTGCGCACGTCGAGCCCGAGGCGAAGGTGGCGCGTCTCGGCGACACTCCGGAACCGCTCCACCGCCTGGCCGGCGAGCAGGCCGACATCCACCGGCTCGGCGTGCGGCGCGCCGCGGGTCGCGTCGAACCGGGCGAGCCAGAGCAGATCGTCGAGGAGCCGGCGCATCCGCCTGGTCTCGCCGTCGACCCGGACGAACGCGGAGCGGTACCAGGCGCCGTCGCGCTCCCGGCCGAGGGCGAGCGATGTCTCCGCCTCGATGACCGAGAGCGGCGTGCGCAGCTCGTGCGATGCATCGGCCGTGAACTCCAGCTGGCGGTGGCGGGCCTGCTCGATCGGCGACGCGACCCGCCGGCCGATGGCGACCGCGCCGAGGAAGACGAGGATAAGGAGCACCGGGCCGATGAGCGCCTCGGCGAGGAGGAGCGTCGCCTGGGCCTGCCCCACGCTGTCCATCGACTGGCCGACGACGACGGTGAAGCCCGGGGCGATCGTTTCCCCGGCCACTCGGACCTGGGCTCCACCGATGGTCACGGTCCGGGGGCTGCCGGGCCCGCGGACGGAGGCCGGCAGCGCCGCGTCCAGCGTGTTCGAGTCGACTTTCCCGTCCGCGTGGATCGTCCAGACGAGGAGCTGCGGACCGAACCGTGGACCGCCGGGCGGAGCGTCGAAGCCCCCGTGCTCCGGCGGCTGCTGGCTCGTGAGGCTGCGCAGCGAGTCGGTGAGCCGGCCGTCGATCTGTGAGGTGAGGTTGTTCGTGACGAGCACGAAGACGGCCGCCGCGACGGCGAGATAGCCGAGGGCGACGAGCGCGCCCGCCCCAAGGGCGACCCGGATGGAGGCGGTCCGCACCGCGTGTCCAGGCTCGGCGTTCATGCGTCCTCGAGGCGATACCCGGCCCCGCGCACGGTGACGATCCGGACCTGCCCGGCGGGGAGCTTGCCCCGCAGGCGGCTCAGCTGAACGTCGATCGCGTTCGTCCCGAGCGGGTCCGTCTCGTCACGCCAGCCGTGCTCGGCGATCGCCTTGCGGTCGACCACCGCCGGAGCGCGACGCATGAGCAGCTCGAGGATGTTGTACTCGGTCGGCGTGAGCGGGATCGGGCGGTCACCGTCGGTCACCACGCGCCGGAGCGGGTCGAGGGAGAGCCGCCCGCGGACGATGACGGGAGCATCCACCCCGCGGGGTCGTCGCTGCAGGGCGCGGACCCGGGCGAGGAGCTCGCCGAAGTCGAACGGCTTGACGAGGTAGTCGTCGGCGCCGGCGTCGAGTCCCCGGATCCGGTCCGGCGGCGCGTCGCGGGCGGTGAGCATGAGGAGGGCCGTGGGCCGTTCGTTCCGGCGGGCCCAGCGGACGACATCGATCCCCTCGGCGCCGGGCATCCGCCAGTCGATGACCGCGACGTCGTACTCGTAAAACTTCAGCTGGTCGATGGCCTCGTCTCCGCGCTCCACGGCATCCACCTGGTAGCCCTGGTCCTCGAGGCCGAGGACCAGGACCTTCCGCAGTCCGGGATCGTCTTCCGCGACGAGGATCCGCATGGTCAGGCCGCACTCCGAGATGTCATCGAGGGATGATGCACCACCGAATCTTGCGTTGCGATTACGGCCGGCGCGCCACGCCGGACCGGAGGCCGGTCGCGAGCGGGATGAGCCGGGCGAGCTGCGACCCTCAGCCCTCCGCGAACGCGGCGTGGAGGTCCATCGCGTGGTCGCGCAGCCAGCGCCGCCACTGGCGATGATCCGGGCGGAGTGCGGCGACGAGCGCCCAGAACCGTGGACCGTGGCCGAAGACCCGCAGGTGGGCGAGTTCGTGGATGACGACCGTCTCGAGTGCCTCCGGCGGGGCGAGGCCGAGCCGCCAGCTGAAGGAGAGCCGCCCGGCCCGTGAGGCGCTCCCCCAGCGCGAGCGGGTGTCGCGGATCGTGATGGCGGTCGGAACCACGCCCAGGGCAGGCGCGAAGCGGCCGATCGCCGTGTCGATGGCCACCCGCGCCTCGCCCCGGACCCAGGTCTCGAGGACCACGGAGGCAGGTCGAGCGTCGCGGGCAGCGAGCCGCACGATGAGCTCTGCGGCGCCGGCATCGCGGAGGACGACGGAACGTCGAGCGGCCGGGGGTGCGGGCACGAAGACGAGGCGGTGGTCGAACCCGCCGTAGAGCGCGGATCCATCCGGCGCGATCGGACCGCGCGCGTCGAGCGCCGCTCGCTGGCGGGCCTGGCGATCGAGGTGTCGGCGGATCCAGGCCGACCGCTCGGCCAGGAACGTCGCCGCGAGGCGCCGCCCGTCGATCGCACCGAGGCGATGGCCGGCTGGGACGGTGACGACGACCCCCCGGAACGGATCGACGGCGACGCGGACGTGCCTGGCGCGGGGCGATCGGCGGAGCGTGTAGGCGAGCGCGCCGTCCGGGAGCTCGGCCGTCGCGGGCTCCTCGATCGCGGCCGTCGTCACGGCCCGCCTATGCACCGTCAGGCGCGGACCCATGCGACCGTGAAGGACGTCCCGCTCGTCGCCGTCGCGGTCACCTGGGCCCGGATCGAGCCGTCCGGGGCGAGCATCGTGATCTGCGAATGGGTCGCGTCCGCCCCGTCGAGTGGCTCCCGGAGCCCCCCGACGGTGAGCCACGTCCCGCTCACCGTCAGCTGGCCGAAGTTCGGCATGGGGAGGATGTGGCAATCGGCCGGGCATCCGCCCGTGGGCGACTCGACGACCCACTCGGCGGAGGTTGGGCGGAGCCGCGGGTTCGTGTCGCGGACGGTGAAGACTGTGCCCCGGGTGAGGTTCGCGATCGACAGCTGATACGTCGTGGAGGTGAGCGCCCGGACCTGGGCCCGGAGGTGGTCGCCGCGCCGGACGGCGAGGCGGATCGGGACCTCGTAGTGCTCGAGCGGCAGCGACTCGCGCCACAGGTAGCCGGTCGGCGACCCGTGCTCGCAATCGACTTCACTGCCGATCTGCTCGAGCCCGACCTGGTCGAATCCACCGAGGCCGACCCAGATCGAGACCGCGCTCCGCGCGCTCGTGCAGCGGACCGTGGGCTGCGTCCACGTGGCCTCGACGCATGAGAAGGTCGCGCTGTCGGCGGTCGCCGCGTAGCCGGACCAGTTCGTGCTCGTGTCCGTCGCGAGCGGGCCGCTGCCGGCGGTCGTGACGCGGCCGGGACACGGCGCGAAGGCGGCTGCCGACCCGGCGCCAGCGGGGGGCGCGGAGGTGCTGGGGCGAGAGGATGCGGTCGGCCGGGGGGTCGCGTTGGACCGGGGCGATGCGGTCGGAGTCGGCTGCGGGGCGACGGTCGTTGTCGTCGCTGTCGGGCCGATGTCCGTCGCGCCGCCGGATTTCGCCGACGGGACGGCGAGGCCCGCCGATCCACTCGGCGTCGGGACGTAGGTCACCTCGCACGCGGCGGCAACGAGCAGGAACGTCGCGAGGATGGCGAGGAGCGGGCGAGGCGAGCGTCTCCGTGCCGGGCGGTCCATCGCCCGGAACTGTACGACGCCTCGGGATGGCGTGGACGCGGCATTGGCTCGCCCATCGCGGACCTCCCGATCCGCCGTCCCGAACGAGGCGGTTTGGTACACTCCGCCTCTGCGTCGCGGGGCTATAGCTCAGCTGGAAGAGCGTCTGAATGGCATTCAGAAGGTCCGGGGTTCGAACCCCCGTAGCTCCACCAACCCCCCACCGGGTCCGGCGGGGGGTTCGATGTCGAGAGGGCCGGATCCACCGATGACCACTACGGACGAGACCCAGCCGGCGCGAGCCGGGCGCGCGCGTGTCGAACGGTACGACCCCACGGAGATCGAGCCACGCTGGCAGGCGCGCTGGGCGGGGCTCGACCTGTACCGGACGGACCTCGGCGACGAGTCCCGGCCGTCGTATTACCTGCTGACGATGTATCCGTATCCATCCGGCGATCTCCACATCGGGCACTGGTACGTGAAGACGCCGACGGACGCGCTCGCCCGGTTCCACCGGATGCACGGCGAGAACGTCTTCCTCCCGATCGGCTTCGATGCGTTCGGGCTGCCGGCCGAGAACGCCGCCATCAGGAACCGCATCCACCCCCGCGCGTGGACGATGTCCAACATCGAGAACATGCGCCGCCAGCTGCGGAGCATGGGCGCGACGTTCGACTGGTCCGCGGAGGTCGTGACCTGCCAGCCGGAGTACTACCGCTGGAACCAGTGGCTGTTCCTGCGGCTGCTCGAGGCGGGTCTCGCCTACCGCCAGCGCTCACCGGTGGACTGGTGCCCGAACGACGGGACGCTCGCCCGCGAGCAGGTGGAGGGAGCGGACCGCCACTGCTGGCGCTGTGGGGCGAAGGTCGAGAAGCGCGACCTGGAGCAGTGGTTCCTCCGCATCACGCGGTACGCGGACGAGCTCCTCGACTTCAGCGGCATCGACTGGCCGGAGCCGGTCCGCATCCAGCAGACGAACTGGATCGGCCGGAGCGAGGGCGCGGAGATCGTCTTCACGACGGCGCCGGACGATCACCAGCCGGGTGGCGACGAGCTGCGGGTCTTCACGACCCGACCGGACACCCTCTTCGGAGCGACGTTCATGGTCCTCGCTCCGGAGCATCCGCTCGTGGAGCGGCTCACCGCGCCGGCCCGTCGCCCGGAGGTCGAGGCGTACGTCGCCCGGGCCCGCACGGAGACGGAGATCGATCGGTTGTCCGCCGACCGGGAGAAGACCGGCGTCGCCCTCGGCGCTGACGCGATCAACCCCGTCAACGGGACGCGGATCCCGATCTTCATCGCCGACTATGTCCTCTCCGGCTACGGGACCGGGGCGATCATGGCCGTGCCGGCCCACGATGAGCGCGACTTCGCCTTCGCGAAGCGATTCGGCCTGCCGATCGTCCGCGTCGTCGCTCCAGCCTCGGTGGCGAGCTCGCTCTCCGACGCGGCCGACGCCGGAGCCGACGCCGGCCCGGCCGACGACCACGCGATGGAGGACGCCTACGTCGCCCACACCGCCGACGAGATCCTCGTGAACTCGGGGCGCTTCAGCGGGCTCTCCGCCCCGGACGGTCACCGGGCGATCGTGGAGTGGCTCGCGGCGGACGGCCGCGCCCACGCGACCGTGACCTACCGCATCCGCGACTGGCTCATCAGCCGCCAGCGTTACTGGGGCACGCCGATCCCGGTCATCTACTGCGATCGCGACGGCGTCGTGCCGGTCCCGGACGCCGACCTGCCGGTCCGCCTTCCGGAGACGGTGGACTACCAGGGCAGCGGCGACAATCCCCTCAAGCGGGACGCGGCGTTCGTCGACATCGCCTGCCCCCGCTGCGGCGGGCCGGCCCGTCGCGAGACGGACACCATGGACACGTTCATGGACTCCTCGTGGTACTGGTTCCGCTACCTCTCGCCGCACGAGGACCGAGCGCCCGTGGACCGTGCCATCGCCGATCGCTGGAGCCCCGTCGACCAGTACACCGGCGGCGCCGAGCACGCGGTCATGCATCTGCTCTACAGCCGGTTCTTCACGAAGGCGATGGCGGACCTCGGGCTCGTTGGCGTCCGCGAGCCGTTCCGCCGGCTGTTCAACCAGGGTCAGGTCCTCGGCGCGGACGGCGAGCGGATGAGCAAGAGCCGCGGCAACGTCCAGGACCCGGACGAGCTCATCGCGCGCTACGGGGCGGACACGGTGCGCCTCTTCCTCATGTTCATGGGCCCGTGGGATCAGGGCGGGCCGTGGAGCCCGACGGGGATCGGCGGTGTCCATCGGTTCCTCAACCGGATCTGGACGCTCGTCCTCGACCCAACCGGTCACGAGCCCGGCGACGCCGAGGCCGGGCGGCTCCCGGCGGGCCTCGATGCCGCCGCAGCCGAGCGAGCCATCCGGACGGCCGCCCACCGGACGCTCCGGGTGGTCAGCGGCGAATACGCCGAGTTCAAGTTCAACACGATGATCTCCCACCTCATGGAGCTGTCGAACACGCTCGTCCGCTACCGCGGGACGCCGGTCGTCGGCGGGCCGGCGTGGGACGAGGCGATCGAGTTGCTCCTCCTCATGCTCGCCCCCGCGGCGCCGCACATCGCCGAGGAGCTGTGGGAGCGACGGGCGGCGGCGAGCGGCCGGCCGTGGTCGTCCATCCACACCGCGCGCTGGCCGGAGGTCGATCCGGCGGTCGCGACCGAGGAGACCCGCGAGGTCCCCATCCAGGTCAACGGCCGCGTCCGCGATCGCGTCGTCGTGCCCGTCGGCATCGGCGAGGCGGAGCTCGAGTCGATCGTCCTCGGCCGCGAGAAAGTCGTCGCGGCGCTCGGCGGCCGGCCGCCACGACGGGTCATCCACGCCGGCGGTCGGCTCGTCAACATCGTCCTCGGCTAGCGCGAAGCCGGCGCGGAGACCTCGAGGCCGGCGGGCGTTGTCGACCAACGCAGACCCGCCCGGCATCTGCCGGCTCCGGTTCCATCGGGCGGGATGCGGCGCGGCATGCCGTTCGTGCCAGATGACCCCCAGGTGGGCGTTGGTCACCGACTCCCCGCGCGGCGCTGGCTGACCTGAGCGTGGATCGGGCCGGGTCGGCACGTCGATCCTGCCAGATGCGCGGGGGAGGGCCACCTGTCACCGACCTGCAGACCAGTGCCCGCCTCATGGCCATCTGCCGGAACCTGGGACGGAGGGCTCGATCCGATGGCCATCCTCGTCAACGACGTGTCCGGGGATCACGGCCGGCGCGGCTAGCGCGAAGCCGGCGCGGCTAGCGCGGTCCCGGTCGCCCTGAGGCGGGCCCGATGTCGGGCCGCCTTGGCCCGGTTGCCGCACGACGCCATCTCGCACCAGCGGCGCCGATGCGTCGGTGACGAGTCGAAGAAGACCCAGCGGCACGTGTCGTTCGCGCAGATCCGGAGCCGCTCCGCGTCGTGGCCGGTCACCACCCGGGCGACCCGCTCCGCGATCCGGCCGAGGACATCGTCGAGCGGGTCCCCGTCGTGTCGATGGCCCAGGACGAGATCGCCATCCCCGCTCACGAGGACGAGCCGCTGCCGGGCGGCGAGCGCCCGATTGACCTCGTCGAGCGCCCGCGGGTCGGCGAACCCACGCTCGACCGCCGCCCGGACCACCTCGCGCAGTGCCTCCCGCACGGAGCGCACCCGGCGGAGGGCGGCGTCACCTGCGGGTCCATCTGCCTTGAGCGCCGCAAGTTCGGGATCGATCGGGCCGTGCACCAGGCGGTGGTCCTGCAACCAATCGATCGCGTCGCCGGCCGTCTCGAGGTGATCGACGAGCAGCCCGCGCTCGAGGGCGGCGGTGTCGATGAAGTCGAGGGCGGCATCGATGTCAAGGTCATGGCTGTGACGGATCGGGTCCATCGCGTGCATATAACCAGCATATAGGAATTGACAGGTTACGTGCAATGGGCTACGCTGCGGTAACCACTAACTAACTGTGCACCAGTTATTCCGAAGGTGGCCCATGCCCGGTCTCGCGATCCTCTTCCTCGTCCTCGCGGCGCTGCTCCTGCTCGACGTCGCCGCGATCTCTCTCGGCGTCGATTCGCGAGAGCTCGATCCCCGGCCGGCGACGCCCGCGGAGGATTTCTGATGTGGTACCACCTCTACGATCGGGCCCGGGAGCTCGCCGCGGAACGAGAACGCGACGACCGGCGCGACCGCCTCGCCCGCTTCGCCCGTCGACCCGCGGATCCGGCCGCGCCCCGGCGGTCGGCGGCCCATTCCGCCCTCCGTCATTCGTCCGCTCGCGCTCTCCTTGCCCTCGGGCGGTCGGCCGCCCGCCTCGCCCAGGCGCTCGACGCCGACGCAGGACCGTCGATCACGTCCGAGCCTCTCGAGCGCGCCTGAGAACCGGCGGCCGCGCAGTTCCCCGGAAGAGGCAATGGCCAACGCACGGCTAACGTTGACAGTTCTTGTCATAGCGAGCCAGGCTACGGCTAATGCGACGAACATTAGCCGTAGCTGTGGCGTGAGACTCCCGGAGCGTGCCCGAGACGGGCGGGAAGGAGATCAGGGATGGCCGAGCAGCTCGTGATCGAGTCGTATCCGAAGCTCCGGCAGGTTCTGGGCGAGGACGGCTTCAAGGAGCTCGCCAGGCTGATCCGCACGACCTACGAAGCCAACGAGCAGCGCCGACGGCGCGAACCCGACGAGGCCGTGCGCGAGGTGAAAGGGAGCTTCGAGGGACGAACCGGGTCCTGAAAGAGGTGGCGACGCCTTCATCGCGGAGGTGATGAACGAGTCAGGGGCGCGATCAGGGATGCGCGACGCCCGACACGGACCAGCGCGCCGTCGGCCTCCCGGCGCACGACGATCCCGCTGGTACCTGCGGGGGGCTGGTCGTCGCGGGCGCCGGGTCGGTCGGTTGTTCGGGCGGGAGTTCTTCCCTGAGGACTTCGTGGATGGCCGATCGAAAGCGAGCGTCCGCCTCCATCCGGTTACTCGAGCGACAGGTAGTCTCTCGGAAGTCTGGACACGGCGATGACTCGCACACGCACGACCGCCGGAGCATCGCATGTTCTGGGAGCCGGACTGTCTTGGCTCGTCACCACCGTCGCCGAGGCGAGTTATCCCTCCCGTCCGGAGAACGACAGCTCGCTCGCTGCCGGCAGCGACTCGGCTGTCTCCTGCGTCCCGGCAGCGGCCTGGCGCTCGAACTGGGTCCGATAGAGCTCGGCGTAGAGGCCGTCCGCGGCGAGAAGGTCGGCATGCGTGCCCCACTCGACAACCCGTCCCTCGGAGATGACGAGGATCTGGTCCGCCTCGCGCACGGTCGAAAGTCGGTGCGCGATGACGATCGACGTTCGCCCGACAAGGGCGGTCTTGAGGGCCAGCTGCACCGCCATCTCCGACTCCGAGTCGAGGTGCGCCGTGGCCTCGTCGAGCACCACAACATCGGGTGCCTTGAGCAGGAGGCGGGCGATGGCCAGCCGCTGCTTCTCGCCTCCCGAGAGCCGGTATCCGCGGTCACCGACGAGGGTGTCGAGGCCCTCCGGCAGTGACTCGATCAAAGGCAGGATCTGGGCGGCCTGCAAGGCCTCGACGAGCTCCTCGTCCGAGGCGCCGGGCTTCGCAAAGAGCAGGTTGGCCCGGATCGTGTCATGGAGCATGTGAGCGTCCTGGGTGACCATGCCGACGATGCGCTGGATCGAGTCGAGGGTGGCGTCACGCACGTCGACGCCATTGATGCGGACCGCGCCCGAACGCACGTCGTAGAGCCGGGGGATGAGATGGCTGATCGTGGTCTTGCCCGCTCCGGACGGACCGACCAACGCCACCAGCTGGCCGGGTTGGACCGTGAACGACACGTCGAAGAGCACCTGCTGGGAAGGGGCCTGGCCGAGGACCGCGACCGACTCGAGAGATGCCAGCGACACCTCCTCGGGCCTCGGGTAGCTGAAGTCGACGTGGTCGAATTCGATCGTCGCGGGTCCTTGCGGGATGGCGACCGCGGCCGCCTTCTCGGCGACCGCGGGCTCCAGATCCAGCACCTCGAAGACGCGGTCGAAGGAGATCAGGGCAGTCATGATGTCGACCTGCACATTCGAAAGTGCCGTGAGGGGACCGTACAGACGGTTCAAATAGGCCGTCAGGGCCACGAGAGTACCGATCTGGAGGGTGCCTGTGGCCGCGAGGACCCCGCCCCACCCGTACACGAGCGCCGTCGCCAGCGCAGCCGTGAAGATGAGCGCCGCACTGAAGACCCGCGTGTACAGAGCCCGCGTGACCCCGATATCGCGCACCCTGCCGGCCTTCTCCTCGAAGCTCCGGATCTCACGCTCAGGTTGACCGAAGAGCTTCACGAGCAGCGCTCCCGCCACGTTGAAGCGTTCGACCATCGTGGAGGTCATCGTGGCGTTGAGGTTGTAGCTCTCCCGCGTGATCGCCTGAATGCGCCTGCCCACCCAGCGGGCGGGCAGGACGATGACCGGGAGGAGAGCGAGTGCGACGAGGGTGATCTGCCAGGACAGGAGGGCCATCGCCACGAGCGTGATCGCCACGCCGACCACGTTGCCGACCACCGAGGAGAAGGTGTCGGTGAATGCCCGCTGCGCGTCCATCACGTCGTTGTTGAGGCGGCTGACCAGGGCTCCGGTCTGGGTGCGCGTGAAGAAGGCAATCGGCATGCGCTGGAAGTGCGCGAACACCTGCGTCCGCATATCGAAGATGAGCCCCTCGCCGATCTGCGCGGAGATCCACCGCTGCCACAGGGAAAGGGCGGCGTCGGCCAGTGCCAGGCCGGCCAGGGCGACGGCCAGCTCAACGACGAGCCCGGTGTTCCTGGGCAGGATGCCGTCGTCGATGATGCCGCGGTAGATGAGCGGAGTCGCCGCATCCATCAGCGCGCCCACGACGATCAGTACCAGGAACACGAGCAGCATCCGCCGGTAGGGGGCCGCGAACCGCAGGATCCGCCGGAAGATGCCCGGCGAGAGCTTCTGGGCGGTGACCGAGGCGTCGCGGCGGAAGGAGCGCATCAGCCCCCCACCCCTCATCCCCCCGCCTGGCCCGTCTCGGATGCTCATGCGCCACGCCTCTTCCTGGTGCTTTGCGAGCGATTCCTTCGGCTTCCTCGCCATCATCGCCGCCCGTCGGCCCGCCGTCCCGACGGGCCGGTGCGTCCGAGCGCGGCGTGGTCTCCGGATCGCCCCGGCACGCCGGGGCCGAACGCACGGTTCCGCGCGTCTCCCAACGCTACCCGACGAGCGGCGGTACCACACGAACCACCCGTGGTGTTGCGTTGCCCCCGCCTCCCGCGCGATTGATTTGGCGAGCCGAGGAGCGACCGCTCAGGGCACCCGCGATGCTGCCTGGCGGGTGGCCCCGCCCTTCGGACTCACCAGGGCGAACCAATACGGCCACGACCGGCATCCCCATAGCGACGGGTGCGATCACCACGATCGCCGCGATCGCCGCCGGAGCGGCGCCCGACAAGAGGTTCGCGAGCATCATCGCCGCGTCGGCGAGGACGGGATCCCGCTTGGACCCAGGGAGAGCGGCCCGACCGGCCAGCGTCCAGCGTCGCTCCACCGAGCGGTACAGGAGATAGACGGTGAAGGTGGTCACGATCCAGCCGAGGTAGTTCTGGACCGGGACCCCGTAGTAGGGACCACCGCGCTCCCACACCCAGGCGCCAACGGTCGGACCGGAGAGGATGGGATCGACCACGAGATCCCAGGCTGTCATCACGAGGGCGCCGACGAGGGCCAGACGGACGAGGTGGCCGCGGCCCCCGGGCGTGCCGACCGGCCATCCGTCCACGATCAGGTTGGCCACCACGTAACTCGGGTAGACCATCATGAACCAGGCCAGTGGGATGAGGACCGGGACCGAGCCGAGCCACGGGCCAAGGGTCGAGGTGTAGTGGTACGGGCCGTAGACGAGCCCCGTGACGACGCCGATCTCCTCGAAGATCCAGGACGTGACCGTTGTGATCGCGAAGAAGGCCGGGGTGAGCCGTCCGCCCAGCGCGACTGACGCATGCCACAGGCTGAAGACCAGGAGGATGAGGATCAGGCTGTTCAGGCCGCCCAGGATCACCGGCAGCGCGACCAGTCCCGCCAGCAGCCGCCGCAGCATGCCGTCCTACACGAGGACGGCCAAGAACACGCTCGCCACGACAAGCCGGTTGTGTCCATCGATGGGCGTGCCTCGTCATCGGGACGATGGGGCGGGGCCGCGGGTAAAGCCGGAGCTTCCCGGTCCCACCATCGTGTATGCAGTACGGAGCCCGCCGCTGTCAACGGGTACGCCATCCTCCGGCGGCTCGAGGGCGGAGGCGGACCGGACGTGGCCGGACGTGGCCGGACGTGGCCGGACGTGGTGGAGGCGATCGGCGTGTGATCCGATCCAGTTGCGCCGCGGCGATCGCGCCCTGCCTAGACTGGCACGCATGAACGACGTGAAGCTTGGCGCACTTTGCTGGAACCAGTACACGGACTGGCCTTCCCTGCTACAGGCCGGCGTCCGGGCCGAGCGGCTCGGCTATGACGGCCTCTGGACATGGGACCACGTCTATCCGATCGTCGGCTCGGCGGACGGCCCGATGTTCGAGGGCTGGCTGACGATCGCCGCCTGGGCGGCCGCCACGAGCCGGGCGACGGTGGGCCTCATGGTCGGCGCGAACACGTTCCGCGAGCCGTCGCTCGTCGCGAAGATGGCGACGACGCTCGACCATATCAGCGGTGGCCGAGCGGTCCTCGGGATCGGCGCCGCGTGGTTCGAGACGGAGCACACCGCGTTCGGCTTCCGGTTCGGGTCAGGAGCTCCGGAGCGGCTCCGCTGGCTCGGCGAGGCGCTGCCGATCATCCGGGGCATGCTCGACGGGACGGCGCCGAGCGGCGCCGGCGTGCGGTACCACGCTCGCGAGGTGAAGAACGATCCGCCGCCGGTCCAGCGCCAGCTGCCGCTCCTCGTGGGCGGCGGCGGCGAGCGGGTGACGCTGCGGCTCGTCGCCCGCTACGCGGACGCGAACAACCTCGGTGGCGGTTTCGAGACGGTGAAGCGCAAGGACGCGATCCTCCGCGAGCACTGCGAGGCCGTCGGGCGCGATCACACGGAGATCGAACGGACGACCGGGCTCGGCACCGTCGTCATCCGCGATTCGCGGGCCGAGGCGCAGCGCGTCCAGGCCGCGATCATGGCGCGCAACGGCGGTGCCCGGGTCTGGGCGCATCAGCCGGTTGGCACGCCGGAGGACGTGGTCGAGATGCTCGCCCCCTACGCGAGCATCGGCTATCGCCACCTCATCGCCGGGTTCCCCGCGCCGTACGACGAGGAATCGATGACCCGGTTCGCGACGGAGGTCCGACCGAAGCTCGCGGCGCTCGGCTGACCGACCGACGGTCGACTGACGGCCGACGGCGGACGGAGCGCCCTGCCGAGTGAGCCTGCCAAGGAGTCCAGGTAAGTCGCAGCTAAGCCGGCTCGGATAGCGTTCGTCATGTCGGCCGCACGACCTCGGATGTGCCCCCGAGGTCGTGCGGCCGGACCATCGGGACGCCGGGCCGGCCATCGACGCGCGACGCCCGACTGACGTCCCGTCCCGATCCTCCCGCCGACGGAGGACCGTGTGGACGACCGGCAGGCGCCATGGCGCGCCTTCGAGCTCGGCGAGCCGGCGACTCCCGTCGAGGCGCCATCAGCGGATGCGTCCGGAGGGCCGCGAGCGACGCGGGCGTCCCTTCCGATCGGCTGGGTCATCGGTGCCGTGGTCGCGCTCGTCCTCCTCGCCGGAACGGCCGCGATCCTCCTCGCCACGGCACCCCACGGGTCGACGACGTTCGGGTCGACGTCGTTCGAGAAGCCTGCGTCCGCGGCCGCCGATCCGCTGGCGAGCGCGGAGCCCGTCGGACCGGTGGTGGAGGTTTCGGGCGCGGTCCTCCATCCAGGCGTCGTCCGTCTCCGCAGCGGAGCTCGGGTGGCCGACGCGATCGCGGCGGCGGGCGGCTATTCCCCTCGCGTGGACGCCGCTCGCGCGGATCGGGAGCTCAATCTCGCCCGCCTCGTGACGGACGGCGACGAGGTCCGGGTCCCGTCCCGCGACGACCAGCCAGCGTATCGCGGCAGCGCCGCTCCATCGAGCGGTCGCTCCGGCGGCGCGGGAGGGTCGGGCGGCGCCGAAGGGTCGGCCGGTCCACTCGACCTCAACACGGCGACCGCGGCGCAGCTCGACACGCTGCCGGGCATCGGGCCAGTGACGGCGGCGAAGATCGTCGCCGCCCGAGCGACCGCGCGATTCACCGCGATCGACGACCTGCGGACGAGAAAGCTCGTCGGGGCTTCGACGTTCCAGAAGCTCCGCGCGCTCGTCGTCGTCCACTGATGCCGCGGAGCGGCTGGGTCGCGGCCGGTGCGGTCGCCACCGCGCTCGGACTCATCGCGGCCGGCTCCGCCGGGATCGCCTCTGCGACCGGGGCATGGTGCATCGGCGCTGTCACGCTCGGCGTGCTCCTCGGTTCCGGGGTCTTCCACGCCGCCGGCAGGCGGTGGCTCGCCCCGCGCACGATCGCGATCGTCGTCGGGGTCGCGCTCGTCTCGATCCGCGTCTCGGTCGCCGGCGGGTTCGATCCCCCGCCGGCTGAGCTCGCCGCGTCGGCCACCGGCAGCGGGGAGTGGCAGGCTCGGGTGGTCGCCGTCGGGACGCCACGTGACGGACAGCAGGTCGCGACGATCGAGCTGGCGCGAGCTGGCGCGCCGCCACCGCCGCGCCCGCCGCTCCGCGTCGCCGCGACGCTGCCCCGCTATCCGCAAATCCGGCCGGGTCTGCGGATCGATGTCCACGGCCGCCTCGACCGCCGGCCGGACGACGAGTACGGCCGGTACCTCGAACGGACCGGGGTGGACGCCACCCTCCGCGCCGACCGCCTGTCCGTCACCGGCGACGAGGGCGATCTGAGCGCGGCGATCGAGGGTCTTCGCCGGACCGGCGACGCGGCGCTCGCCGCGTCGCTCCCGGAGCCCGAGGCCGGCCTCGCGGCGGGAATCCTCATCGGCCTCCGCGATCGGGTCGATCGCGAGCTCGCGGCGGCCTTCGTCGGGGCCGGGGTCAGCCACGTCGTCGCGATCTCCGGCTGGAACATCGCGATCGTCGCCGCGTCGGTCGGCGCTCTCCTCCGCCGCTGGCCGCGACGGCGCCGGGCGACGGCGATCCTCCTCACGATCGCCGTGTACACCGTCCTCACTGGAGCGTCGGCATCCGTCCTCCGGGCAGCGGTCATGGCGGCTGTCGTCCTCGGAGCACGCGAATCGAACCGCCCGGGGCGGGCTGCGGTGGCACTCGGCTGGGCGGTGACCGGACTCGTCGTCGCCGGGCCAGGTCTCGTGACCGATGCGGGATTCGCCCTGTCGGCGGCCGCGACGGGCGGGCTCATGGCCTGGGCCACGCCGCTCACCGAGCGTCTCCGCAGCTGGCGCGACGGACGCCTGCCGGACTGGTTCTGCGGATCGGTCGGCGTCTCGTTGGCGGCCGAGTTCGCGACGCTGCCGATCGCGCTCCTCTGGTTCGGCCGCATCGGGATCGTCGCGCCGCTCGTCAACCTCGCTGTCGTCCCGCTCGTCGCGCCCGCGATGGCAACCGGGGCGATCGCCCTGCTCGGCGGTGGCCTCGCGGTCGCCGGTGCGCCCGGCTTCCTCGCGACTCTCATCGGGCTCCCGGCGTGGGTCGCCCTCGGCCTCATCGTGGCGATCGTGCGGGCCGCCGCGGTCTTGCCCTTCGCGAGCGTCACACTGGAGCCGCCGTCGAGCACCGCGCTGGCGGGCGTGACCGCGGTCGCGATCCTCGCGGTCGCCGGCGGATGGCCACGGCGGGTGGCCACGCGATTCCATCGGACGGCGGCGAGCCCGGCGGTCGAACGCGCGCGGTCGGGCCGACTCTCGCTCGTCGGCCAGCGGTCGGGGCGCCAGCCGTCCGGCCGCAAGCCGAGCCCCCGCGTTGCACGCGTCGCGATCGCGATCCTCGTGGCCGCCGTCGCGGGAGTCGGGTCGCTGGCGGTCACCCGACCGGACGGCCGGGTCCGCATCACCGTCCTCGACGTCGGCCAGGGCGACGCGATCCTCGTCGACGGCGATCGTGGCTCTCGGCTCCTCGTCGACGGCGGTCCGGACCCGGACCGGCTCCTCGTCGCACTCGACGCGAACCTGCCGCCGTGGGATCGGCGCATCGACGTCATCATCCTCAGCCATCCTCACGAGGACCACGTGGCGGGGCTCGCGACGCTCCTCGCCCGATATCGGATCGGCCGGGTGATAGAGCCGGGGATGCGCGGCCCGGGGCCCGGCTACCGTGCCTGGGCCGAGGAGCTCGCGGCACAGGGACGGGTCGCGGGTCGCCTCGCAACGGGTGATCGGTTCACCCTCGACGACGTCGGGTTCCGCGTCCTCTGGCCGGATGCGGGCGCCGTGCCGCGCGAGCCGGCCGACACGGGCACGGGCATCAACAACGTGTCGATCGTCCTGCTCGGGACATTCGGGACGGAGCGGTTCCTGCTGGCGGGCGACATCGAGGAGGGGATCGATCCGATCCTCCTCGCCCGCGGCGTGCCGCGCGTGGAAGTCCTCAAGATCGCCCATCACGGCAGCCGGACCTCGTCGACGCCCGCGTTCCTCGACGCCACCCGACCACGGCTCGCGGTCGTCTCGGTCGGAGCGAAGAACCCGTACGGTCATCCGGCACCGGCCACCCTGGCCCGGATCCGGGACCGGAAGGCGACGCTCTACCGCACGGATCAGGACGGCTCCGTGACGATCTCCCTCGATGGCACGCAGGCGGTCGCCTCCGCGGCGCGTCCAACGCCGGTCGCGAACGTCGCAGCGGGAGGTCCTGGCGGGGCCGATCGTGAGGCGGCGATCGCCGACGATCCGGCTGCCGGCCGGCCCCTCGCGACGCCGATCCTGCGCTTCGCCTGCGGCATCGTCCGCCCGACTGTCCCCGAGCGGACGGCCGTCCGGACCCCCACCGCCGTGCCGCCGACGACCGCCCTCGTGCGCGGGCCGACCACGGTGGTGCGCAGCCCGACGGCCGTCGCATCGGCGCCCGCTCTGCCAGCGATCCTCGCCCTGTACCATCGGGCCGATGACGGGTCCCGGGTCGATCGCCGCCGCGCCGATCGCCTACTTCTACGGCGACGATGCGTACTCGCTCGACGTCGCCGCTGGGACGCTCGCCGACCGCCAGCGATCGAGCGGCGGTCCGCCGCTCGATCGCTGGCGCGTCGCCGGCGTGACGGCGACCGCGGCGAGGATCGCTGAGCGGGTCGCGACGGCGACCCTCTTCGGCGGCGGCACGCTCGTCATCGTCGACGAGCCGGGGCCGCTCATCCGGTCGCGCGACGCCCGAACGGCGCTCGAGCGGGCGCTCGGGACCGTCGCACCGGGGAACGTCCTCGTCTTCCTCGACCTCCTCGAGCGACTGCCGACGGAACGCCGGCCGCTCACGGCGGACCGCCTGGCGCTCGCGGCGGCCGTCCGGGCCGCCGGCGGAGAGTCGCGTCAACTCCAGGGTCCGGGCACGCGGATGCCCGCGTGGATCGAGGAGCGAGCGCGGGAGCGAGGGATCCGGCTCGGCCGGGGCGCGGCTGCGGAGCTCGCCCGACGCATCGGGGGGCTCGTCCGCCAGCCGGATGTCGATCGGCGGTACGCCGGCCGCTTCGCGGTCGGCGAGCTCGAGAAGCTCGCCCTCCTCCACCCCGACGGGAACGAGATCACCGTCGCGGATGTCGAGGCCCTCGTCGCCGAGGCGATCCCGACGTCGTCGTGGGCATTCCTCGATGCGCTCGGCGAGCGGCGGGTCAGCCAGGCCGCAGACATGCTCGACCGGCTCCTCGCGACGACCCCGGAGCCGGTGCTCCTCGCCCTGCTCCACGCCCGGATCCGGGACCTCATCCTCGTCGCCGACGGGCTCGCCGCGGGCGCCTCACCGGCGGAGCTCGCTCGGGCGACGAAGCTCAGCGGCTACCGGCTCGAGCGCTCGGTCGAGATGGCCCACCACTGGACAGTGGAAGAGCTCAGCTGGGCGCTCGATGGACTCCTCGAGCTCGACATCCGGGTCAAGGGCGCGGACGGGACGATGTCGACCGAGGAGCAGCGCCGCTTCGCGTTCGTCTCGTGGGTCGCCGACCACGCGGGCCGGCTCGCCGGCTGACGATCAGTCGGCGCTCGACCAGGCCTGTTCCTGGACGACGAGGTCGCTCTCGATCGCGAAGACGCAGCGGCCGTCGCCGAGCTCGAGGGTGTCGATGAGCTCCGGGTCGATGTACAGCTGGTGGCAGTCCTCGCACAGTCCGCCCGGGATCCCGAAACACAGCCGCTCGGACCGATCCGCCATCCGGAAGGTCGTGTCGAAGCGGGTGACGATGAGCTTGCGGGTGCAGCGTGGACACCGTTCGCGAAGGCGGGACATCGGATGCGCGACCTCGAGCGGGTCGGTCTTCTCACCGACCGCTGAGCGCATCCTATGGACGCCCCTCCGACGTTGGCATGACCCGCTCGTACCGGCCCGCCCCGTACCTGTCCCTACTTCGCGGTCACTGGACGCGAAGGATCGTCTTCGCCTCGGACCAGTGCTTCTCGAGCTCGTAGTAGTCGCGCTCCGGCGGAGTGAAGACGTGGACGATCACCGACCCGAAGTCCACGAGGACCCAGTGCGAGGCGGCCACGCCCTCCCGGCCGATCGGGCGGATACCGTCGGCGCGGAGGGCCTCGACGATCCCGTCCGCGATCGCCTCGAGCTGTCGCTCGGACCCGCCCGAGCAGATGACGAAATGATCGGCCAGCGTGGTCAGGCTGCCGATGTCGAGGAGCACGATGTCCGAGGCCTTCTTGTCCTCGGCCACCTCGACGATCCGGCGGGCGACCTCAAGCGGCGGCCGTTCGGCGCGGGCGGCGGCGACGACGCGGGCGCGGTCAGGCGGTGCCGCGGTCCGGCTCGTCGATCGGCGGCGCGCCGAGGCGGCGGGGATGGTGGCGGTGGAGCGATCGGACTGTGGGTCGGTCACGAGCTGGCGGTTC
Organism: Chloroflexota bacterium; assembly: GCA_015478725.1. Taxonomy (NCBI): domain Bacteria; kingdom Bacillati; phylum Chloroflexota; species Chloroflexota bacterium. The sequence goes on from JADMIG010000008.1 coordinate 47,627, forward strand.
CTCCTGTGCGCAGTGTCCACGCCGACGGCGCGGACGGCGCGGACGGCGTGGCCGGGTCGGGCGAGTATCCCGCCCGGTAGAGCCCATGGTCCGCGATGTACGCCGATACCGCATCCGGGACGAGATATCGAACGGACAGGCCGCGGGCGATCCGGTCCCGGATCTCCGAGGCGGACAGCCCGAGGTGCGGCCCGTCGAGGGCGACGATCCGGCCGGCGGCCTCCGAGTGGGCCCGCAGGACCGCGTCGACGTCCGGCGGGCCATGCCCATCGCGAGGAAGGACGGCGAGTCGGACGGCGGCGAGGATCCGCTCGGGCGCCTGCCAGTCGAGGAAGCCGTCGAACGCCTCGGCCGAGAGGAGGAACCACAGGTCCGGCTGCCGGCCCGCGGCCCGTTCCGCGGTCGCGAGCGCCTCCACCGTGTCGACCGTGAACGACGGCCCATCCCGGTCGAGCTCGAGCGGCGAGAGGCCCAACGCGTGATCGCCGGCGATCGCGAGTGCGACCATCGCGGCCCGATCCTCCGCGCTCGCCCCTGGAGCGCTCGAGCGGTGCGGGGGGATGCGAGCCGGGACGAACAGGACACGCTCGAGTCCGAGTGCCTCGCGAGCCGCGATCGCGACGGCGAGATGTCCCACGTGGACCGGATCGAAGGTGCCGCCGAGGATCCCGAGCCGGCCCGGAACGACGGCCGCCGGTCCGGGCGCTTCGCTCATCCGTCCTCCCATGGCTGGCGACCCCATTCGAGCTCCACGGCACCGATCCGCACCAGGTCGCCGGGGACGACGCCTGCCCGGCTGAGCTCGGTCTCGACGCCGAGGCGGGCGAGGTCGCGCTGGAATCGCTCGGCCGACTCCTCGACCGCGAAATCGGTCTGCGCGGCGATGCGCTCGATCCGGTGACCGCGGACACGGAACGCGCCGTCCTCGTCGCGCTCGACGAGGAACCCGTCGCGCGTCCCCTCGATCCGGTGGACGACGACGCCGGCCGGCTCGCGTGGAGCGGCGAGCTCCTCCGCCGAGGGAAGGAGCACGGCGAGCGCGGTCCGGAGATCGCCGAGCCCGTCGCCGTGTCCAGCGGAGATCGAGACCGCCCGGATGCCGTCGCGCGCCCGGGATCGGGCGAAGGCGGGCCACGCGGCGGCGGCACCCTCACGATCGATCTTGTTGAAGACGACGAGCAGCGGCTTCTCGAGGAGCGCCTCGTCGTGCGCCCGCAGCTCCTCGCGGATCGTCGCGTGGTCAGCCTCGGGATCGCGGGCGGACCCATCGACGATGTGGACGAGGATGCGCGTCCGCTCCACGTGGCGAAGGAAGGCGTGCCCGAGCCCCGCGCCGCGGCTGGCGCCCTCGATGAGACCCGGCATGTCGGCGATCGTGGGACGGCGCTCATCGTCCCCGCCGAAGTCCATGACGCCGAGATTCGGTTCGAGTGTCGTGAACGGATAGTCGGCGATCTTCGGGGTCGCGGCGGTCAGCGCCGCGAGGAGCGTCGACTTCCCGGCGTTCGGCAGCCCGATGAGCCCGATGTCCGCGATGAGCCGGAGTTCGAGCCGAAGGCCCCGTTCCTCGCCGGGTTCGCCCTTCTGGGCATGTTTGGGCGCCTGGTGCGTCGAGGTGGTGAAGTGGGTGTTGCCGAGGCCGCCCCGTCCGCCGCGGGCGACGAGCGCCGTCTGGCCCACCTCGACGAGGTCCGCGAGAAGGGCCCCGCTCGCATCATCGAGGACCGCGGTGCCCGGAGGGACGGCGATGGTGAGATCCTCGCCGGCCCGGCCATGGCGCCGCGAGCCGCTGCCGCGACCGCCGGCATCGGCCCGAAAATGGTGGGTGTACCGGAAGTCGCGGAGCGTGGTCTGGCCCGCATCCACCCGCAGGGCGACGGATCCTCCCCGGCCGCCGTCCCCGCCGTCCGGCCCGCCACGCGGGACGTGGGCCTCGTGCCGGAACGTGGCCGCTCCATCGCCGCCGTCGCCGGCGCGGACCCAGAGCTTCACGCGGTCGAGGAACATCGTCGCCTATCGTCCCACGTCGGCCCGCGAGCGGCGGATGTCCGCCTGCCGCGCGGAGCGGCGACCCGGAGGACCGACCCGCGTCAGCGGGCGCGGACTACAGATACCCGAGCGGGTTGACCCGGTACGAGCCGCTCGCCCACGGGTAGCCGCGCCACACCTCGAAGTGGCAGTGCGGTCCGGTCGCCACGCCGCTCGTCCCGATCCGCCCGATCTCCGAGCCGCGGCCGACCTGCTCGCCCACGCCAACGCCGATCGACGACATGTGGTAGTAGCCGGTGTAGAGGCCGCTGCCGTGGGAGATCCAGACCTGGTAGCCGCCTTCGTTGTTCCGATAGCCGGCCCAGATCACGACGCCGGCTGCGGCCGCAAGGATCGGCGAGCCATACGAGGCCGCGATGTCGAGCGCCTGGTGGCCCCACCAGAAATACTGACTGATGAACCCGCCGGGGACCGGCCAGGCGAATGTGCCGCCGGCGTACGACGCCGGGGCGGGACGGTACGCGACCCCACCACCACCGCCGCCGGACGAGCCCGACGCGGCCAGCGCGATCGGCTTCGGGGTCGGGATCGCCTTGCCGACCGCTCCGGGGAGGATGAGCTTCTGACCGATGACGAGGTTGCGGTCCCGAAGCCCGTTGTAGGTCACGATCTCGTCCGCCGGGACGCCGGTCCGGGCGGCGATCGTCGCGAGCGTGTCGCCATTCGCCACGGTGAGGACAAGGCCGCTCACCGGCGGGATGACGAGGACCTGACCGATGTGGAGCTCGTCCTTCGAGGTGAGCTTGTTCGCCCACCAGATGCTCATCATGCTCACACCGAAGTGGTTCGCGATCCCGGTGAGGGTGTCGCCGCTGCGGACCGTGTAGTTCGTGAGCTTGCTGCTCCCATCCGCGACAGTCGTGTCCACGGCGACTGGCATGAGGAGCGTCCCGTCGGCGAGGAACGGTCCGGTCTTCGGCGCGAGCGACGGGTCGGTCTGCGCGAACGGCGAGATCGAGCCGACGGGCAGGCCGGCGTCGATCGGGGCGCCGTCGATGGACTCCGGCAAGCCGGAGCCGATCGTCCCGGCAACCGCCGGGCCCGGACCCGTCGGCCCGCCGATCGCAATCCGGGGCGGCGTCCCACCGGACTGCGCGCTGCCGGTGCCGCCGGCGGCGGGCGCGCCGCCGGCGACGCTGAATGCCGACGCGACGAGCAGCAGGGCGGCGACCCCGATCGGGATGAGTCGTTCGCGGGGCAGCTGGTTCGGGATGAATCGCCCGATCGTTGCACGGGGGGCGGCCCGCAGGACCGCGGCCGTCGCGAGTACCCGCCGGAGCCGGCCGCCGGAAGGATGGATCGGGTGCGCGCCGGAGCCGTGCGTCCGGCGAGGATCGCGGGGCCGAGCCGACGCCGTGGATCCCACCGATCGCGGGCGGATCGCCGGCCGAATGGCCGCCGTGAGGCGGAGCCGGGCGCCGCGCAGGCGAGCGATGCCGCCGCCACCGGACGCCGTGAGGATGGCCGACGGTCGTGTCTTCAGGCCGGTGCGGAGACGCGTGAACAGGCGTCGGACACCGACCGCTGCGTTGCGCAATACGGTCTCCTGGCAGAAGGACGGTCAGGGGACGCGAGGTCGGCGCGTGTCCATGACGACAGCCATGGACGTGGAGTGCGGTCGACCGTCCGGGGTCGCGCTATCGAGCTGGGGGTCTCGTATAGGGCTGGGGCCCGACGGAAGTACCGGGCTCTGAGGACGGGCGAACCGTAGCAGACGTGTGGCTTCTGCGCAAACCACGACCCGAGTCGTAGGTCAGCGGGCCATCGCCCCCGCTTCCGGCGTCGGCTACGCGTCGAGGGTCTTGGTGAGTGTGGCGAGGAACTGGGCGTTGCTCTCGGTCTTGCTGATCCGGTTGAGGAGCAATTCGATCCCTTCGTTCGTGCCCACGGCGGAGAGCATCCGCCGCATCGTCCAGACCATCTTCAGCGTCCCGTCCTCGAGGAGGAGCTCCTCGCGCCGGGTGCCGGATCGCTGGACGTCGATGGCCGGGAAGATCCGCTTCTCGGCGAGCTTCCGGTCGAGGATAAGCTCGCTGTTGCCGGTCCCCTTGAACTCCTCGTAGATGACGTCATCCATCCGCGAGCCGGTGTCGATGAGGCAGGTGCCGATGATCGTGAGCGAGCCACCCTCCTCGATGTTGCGGGCCGCCCCGAAGAACCGCTTTGGCGGGTAGAGGGCGATCGGATCGATGCCACCGGAGAGCGTCCGGCCGGACGGCGGGAGGGCGAGGTTGTAGGCACGAGCGAGACGAGTGATTGAGTCGAGGAGGATGACTACATCGCGACCGGTCTCGACCTGGCGCTTGGCGATCTCGAGGGCCATCTCCGCGACGTGGGTGTGGTTCTCGGTAGGCTCGTCGAACGTCGAGCTGATGACCTCGCCCTTGACGCTCCGTCGCATGTCCGTCACCTCCTCCGGCCGCTCGCCGATGAGCGCGACCATGAGGAGGATGTCCGGGTAGTTCGCCGTCACGCCGTTCGCGATCTGCTTGAGGAGCATCGTCTTGCCGGCCTTCGGCGGGCTGACGATGAGCGCTCGCTGACCCTTCCCGATCGGGTTGACGAGGTTGATGAGCCGCTGACTGAGGTTCTTCGGATCCGTCTCGAGATTGATCAGCTCGTCCGGATGGATCGGCGTGAGGTCGGCGAAGTGATCGCGCCGGCGGGCGCTCTCGGAGTCGACGCTGTTGACGGCATCGACGCGGAGGAGGCCCCAGTACTTCTCCCCCTCGTGCGGGGCGCGGACCGCACCGGCGACCCGATCGCCGACTCGGAGCCCGTAGCGGCGGACCTGGCTCGACGAGACGTAGACATCGTCCGGGCTCGGCAGGAGGCCGTGCCGCCGGATGAAGCCGAAGCCCTCGTCCACGACATCGAGGATCCCGCTCGCGTAGTCGAGGCCCGCCCGCTCTGTCTGGGCCTGGAGGATGCGGTCGGCGATGTCGTCGCGGCGCTCCTGGGTGCCCGTCTCGAGCTCGAGGTCGCGGGCGATCGCGCGGAGCTCGGCCACGCTCATCTCAAGGAGATCGCCGATGTCGAGGTCGTTCCGCTCGCGGGCGGCTTCGAGCTCCTGCTGCTCGTCGTATTCGGTGACGGGGCCGCGGATGGCACCCTGTGGCGGGCGGCGACGGGTGCGGCGACGCTGACGATCGCGCTGATCGGGACCGAGTTGTGGCATGAGGAAGGGCTCACCGATGCTGGGAGGGACGTTCCGCCTCTCACCGGTCGCTCGCGCGGAATCGGGCCGCTGCAGGGCGAGTGAGGGGAATGGCGTGAGTCTAGGCGCTCGGTCGGCGGTTCGTCAACGGCCCCCGGTCGCGATGTGGAGGAACGCGACGCCGGCCGAGCCGGCGGCGACAAGGACGGTCGTCCAGAGCACCACGCCGGCGGCCATGCTCGCGAGGAGCCGCGACCGGGGAGCGCCGAGGATGAGGGCGACCGCCGTCCCCATCGGCGGCGCCATGACGAGCGGCGAGATCAGGCCCCAGCCCACGACGCCGTAGCGGAGCCAGATCCGTTCGAGCCGGCCCGTGCGCGGCGCGCCTCTTCCGTGGGACCGGCCGAGCCGATCGCGGATCCGGACCCCAGCGAAGAGGACGACCGAGATCCCGACGAGCGAACCGAGGACCGTGACGATCCAGATGGCGATCGCCGGGACGCCGAGGGCGATGCCGGCCGGCACGGCCGCCCATATCTCGATGAGGGCGAGCCCGAAGACGACCACGAGCGGCATGCGCGGAGTCTGCCAGACGCGCCTCGTGGCCCCCCGATCAGGGGACCGGTCAGGCGTTTGCCCTGGCAGCGAGCGAGGCCTGGGCCTTCGCCCAGTCGGCGCGGAATTGCTCGATGCCCGTATCCGTGAGCGGATGGTGGACCATCTGCTGAAGGATCTTGAACGGCAGCGTCGCGATGTGGGCGCCGGCGAGGGCGGCCTGCGTCATGTGCAGCGGGTTGCGGATCGAGGCGGCGAGGACCTCGGATTCGATCTCGTGGATGGCGAAGATCTCGGCCAGCTCGCGGATGACGATCATCCCGTCCTGATTGATGTCGTCGAGCCGACCGACGAACGGGCTGATGAGGCTCGCTCCCGCCTTGGCGGCAAGGAGGCCCTGGTTCGCCGTGAAGATGAGGGTGCAGTTCGTCTTGATGCCCTCATCCGCGAAGCGCGCGATCGCCTCGAGGCCGGTCTCGCTCATGGGGACCTTGACGACGATGTTCGGGGCGATCTTGGCGAACGCCCGGCCCTGGCTCAGCATGCCCTCGACGTCCTCCGCGACGACCTCGGCGCTCACCGGGCCGGACGTGATCCGGCACACCTCGGCAAGGATCGACTCGTAGGACGCGTTGCTCACCTTCGCGTAGAGGCTGGGATTCGTGGTGACGCCGTCGAGCACGCCCCAGCGGGCGGCGATCTTGATCTCGTCGATTTCCGCGGTGTCGAGGAAGATCTTCATCGGCAGGATCCTTCCGGTCGGGACGGGCCGGGTCGCGGTCGAGACGGGTCGCCGCTCACCCCGGCGCTCGGGTGGCCGCGCCCATGGTACGCCGCCGGCCGGCAGATGCCGTCGGCGCGCGAAAGCGGCCGGCCTCGGGACGAGGCCGGCCGCCTGCAGCTGGGAGGGCCGCCGTCAGTTGCTCGGCGCCGCCGACGCTGGGGCCGCCGGACCCGGCGCGGCCGGGACAGCGGCCCGGATGAGCTTCGCGGTGTACGAACCGTCCGGGTTCTGGAGACCGAGGACCATCGCCCGCTCGCCGGTCGCGAGGCCGGATGGCTGCACGGCCTTGCCCTTCTCGCGGACCTTCGTGGCCGTGTCGATCGTGAACGACTGGGTCGCCTTGTCCTTCATCGTGATGGTCACGCTCGTCGACGACAGGGCGGTGATCTGGCCCCGGACGTAGAGGATCGTCTTGTCGCCCTTCGCGGTCGCGACGGTGATCTGGACGCGCTCGGCGTGGCCGAGGAAGCGTCGCAGGAGGCCGCCGCGGCCCCTGGCCGGGGCGGCCGTGACGTTCGCGGTCGACGTGTTCGCGGCGAGCGCGAGGTCCGCCGCGGTCGGGACGAGGGCCGTGGCGGCACCGCCGGCAGCGACCGGCGAGGTCGCGCTGGCTCCGGCTCCGCCGGCGGTCGCGGCGGTCGCGCCGACGGCGACGGCGAGGAGGAGGGCGCCCGCGCTGAGGAGCAGGCGCATCGGGGTGATGGCGATCGAGGTAGTACGCATCGGTATCTCCGGTCGGCGGATTCTCGAGGGGTCCGAGCGCTGCGCCGAACGTCCGCCCGGCGAGGGACCTGGATCCGCGTCGTCCATGCCGGCCACGATGCACCCGACCCCGGCGCGGTTCACCCGCGTCGCTCGCCCCGAATGTAAGGGCCGTGCAAGACGCGCGCCGGGCCAGGGGCGGTCAGTCAGGTCAGGGCGCGCCGGGCCAGGAGCGTCAGGCCTCCGGCGTCGCCGCCAGATGGACCTCCGCTCGCGCGAGGATGTCGGTCGCGGCATCGTCGTGCGACGCGTCCCCTCGCGACCGCAGGATCGGCGTCCGACCGTCGCGCACGGCGATGGCGCTGGCGACGAACCCGTCGAACAGCGGATGCGGGCGCTCCGGGCGGCTCTTGAACTCGGGGTGGAACTGGCTGGCCACGAACCACGGATGATCGACGAGCTCGACGATCTCCACGAGCCGGCCGTCCGGCGACTGGCCGGAGAGGACAAGGCCGGCGCCCTCGAGCACCTGGCGATACCGGTTGTTGACCTCGAACCGATGGCGGTGCCGCTCGTAGATGACCTCTCGGCCATAGACGGCGGCGGCGCGCGACCCGGGCGTGAGACGGGCGGGATAGAGGCCGAGGCGCATCGTCCCACCCTTGTCCTCGAGCTCGCGCTGGTCCGGCATGAAATCGATGACCGGGTGCTGGGTGAACATGTCGAATTCGGTGGAGTTGGCGTCCGGCGTCCCGATCACGTCGCGGGCGAACTCGATGACGGCACACTGGAGACCGAGGCACAGGCCGAGGTACGGGACGCGCCGATCGCGAGCGTAATGGGCGGCGACGACCTTGCCCTCGATGCCGCGGTGGCCGAATCCCCCCGGGACGAGGATCCCGGCCGCTCCGGCGAGCCGCTCCGCGACGTTCTCGCCCGTGAGCGCCTCGCTGTCCACCCAGCGGACGTGGACATCGACGCCGTTGGCCCAGGCGGCGTGCTTGAGCGCCTCCGTCACCGAGAGGTAGGCGTCCGGCAGCTCGATGTACTTGCCGACGAGCGCGATGTCGAGCTCCGGCTTGGGGGCCTTGATCCGGGCGACGAGGGCTCGCCACGAGTCGAGGTCCGGCGCCGCGTCCGGGTTGCCGAGCCCGAGGTCGCGCACGATGAGCCGGCCGAGCCCTGCCGCCTCGAAGAGCAGCGGGACCTCATAGATCGTCTCGGCCGTCTCCGCCGGGATGACCGCCTCGGACGCCACGTCCGTGAACAGGGCGATCTTGTCGCGAATGTCGTCGCTCACCGGGTGGTCGCTGCGAAGGACGATGATGTCCGGCTGGATGCCGATGCCCCGCAGCTCCTTCACGGAGTGCTGGGTGGGTTTCGTCTTGAGTTCGCCGGTCGCCGCAAGGGCCGGCAGGAGCGTCACGTGGACGTACATGACGTTCGCCCGGCCCACGTCCTTGCGCATCTGGCGGATGGCCTCGAGGAACGGCAGGCTCTCGATGTCGCCGACGGTGCCGCCCACCTCGACGATGACGACGTCCGGGTCGCCATCGCGCGCCACGCGACCGATCCGCTCCTTGATCTCGTTGGTGATGTGGGGGATCACCTGGACCGTTCCGCCGAGATAGTCGCCGCGCCGCTCCTTCCCGATCACGGCCTGGTAGATGCGGCCGGTCGTGACGTTGGAGAGCTGGCTGAGGTTCTCGTCGATGAACCGCTCGTAGTGGCCGAGGTCGAGATCCGTCTCCGCTCCGTCGTCCGTGACGAAGACCTCGCCGTGCTGGTACGGGCTCATCGTCCCCGGGTCGACGTTGATATACGGGTCGAGCTTGAGGATCGAGACGTGCAGCCCACGCGCCTTGAGGAGACGGCCGATGCTCGCGGCGGTGATGCCCTTTCCCAGCGAGGAGGTGACGCCACCGGTCACAAAGACATACTTCGCCATGGGTCGGGTCCTCCGGGGGTTTTTCGAATGCTATCGGAATACCGGCCCGAGGGCAACTCGGCGTACCCGCGGGTCGCGGGCTCGTGGACATGACGCCGGCCGGCCGCGGAGGATCTCTCGTACGTTCATCCAGGGAACGTACGTGCGGGTTCTCGGGCTCGATCCCGCCTCAGCGCTGAAGGATCGTGCCCCGCTGAGCGTGACGGGCGAGGGAACGTGCCGCCCCGAACACCGCGGCCGTGACGAACGTTCCACGGATGAGCGGATGAGACAACGGGCGGCCGATCGCGGACGGGCGGAGACCGCTCGACTCGCGGTCATGCCGGCGGATCCGCCACGTCATCGCCCCAGACCTCGGGTCCGCAGAAGAACGGACGGTCCCGCGGGCGAGGCATGAGCGGACTCGCTGCATCCGCGTGCCACGCCGCGAGCGTCTCCGTGAGCCAGGCGTCGATCTCGGCGAAGTCGCTCCAGGGTCGATATGGCCAGCCGTTGGCGACACAGATCGGGACGAGGGCCCGCTTCGCGAAGATGAGGTCCGCATAGCCGGCCGCGTAGCGGTCCGACTCGCCGTCGCCGACGAAGACGACGGCCCGCCCGGCCGCGCGCTGGGCGAGGACCCGCTCTCGCTTGCATGTGCCGCAGACGAAACACCGTGGATGGCCGTACGGCCAGGCGATCGCCGGCGGACCGTTCCCGTCCCACGTCATGGCCGCGGTCGCGATCGGCACATCCGGAAGGCCGAGGCGGGCGAGAGCCGGCGCGATGAAGAAGCCGAATCCGTCCGACACGACCTCGACGGGCACGCCCGCCTCACGGGCCCGCCAGACGAACGGCGCGAAGGCCGGGTCGTGGGGCTGCGCAGCCGCGGTCGCGAGGAGCGGACCCGCATCCGCCGGCATCCGGGCGACCTCCCATTCCATGAGCCGACGGGAGCCGAGCCGACCCTCGTCGTACTGCGCGGCGAAGCGCTCCCAGCCGCCCGGCGCGTGGGTCGCCACGACGATGTCCGAGACGTCCGTGAGCGCGATCGTCCCGTCGTAGTCGACGAGGATGGCAAGGGGCGGCTCGTCCATCACGCCATCGCCGCCCGAAGCCGCGGATCACGCCTCGCGATCGACACGCCGAGCACGATGATCATCCCGCCGACGATCTGGGCGGCGAGGATCGGCTCGCCGAGGACGATCGCCGCGAGGACGATCGCGAACGCCGGGGTGAGGAACTGCAGGTTCGTGATGCGGGTGGGGCCGACGAGCGAGATCCCCCAGAAGATGACGACGTTGCCGAGGGCGGTCGAGAGGAAACCGGAATAGGCGAGGCCTGCGAGCTGGGCGACCCCCACCCGGCTGACGTCCACACCGGCGAGCTGCCAGATGCCGAACGGCGCGAGCGCCAGCGCACCGAACGTCACCGTCCACGCCGTCGCCCGGAGGGGCGAGAACCGCCGCAGGACGCTTGCCCCGAAGCTCACGTAGCCCGCCCAGCAGACCGCCGCGATGAGCGTGACGAGGTCGCCGAGCCCGGCGCTGTCGAGGGCGAGCCCGTGACTGGCGGCGACGAGCACGACGCCGCCGAACGCGACGGCCGCCCCGATCGCCTTGGGGGGACTCAGCGTGTCGGTGCCGATGACGACGGCGACGAGCGCCGTGAAGATCGGCGTCGAGCCGATGATGAGCGCCGAGTTGCCGACACTCGTCGAGTCGAGGGCCGTGGACCAGAGCATCTGGTAGATCCCGAAGCCGAGGAACCCGAGGCCCGCGAGGGCCGGCACGTCGCGACGGGGGATCGAGATCGACCCTTCCCGGAGGCGGCAGATCGCGAGCAGGACGAGCGCCGCCAGACTGAAGCGGAGGAACGCGTAGCCGATCGGGCTGAGGACCGGGATCGTCGCCTTGACGACGACGAAGTTCGCCGCCCAGAGGACCATGACGCCGACGCAGGCGAGTTCGGCCGCCCGGAACTCGAACGACGACCGAGGTGCGATCGGAGATCGGCGCTCCACGATCGGCGCCACCGACATGGAGACGCCCGCCGGGCGGTCGGCGGGCGTCGCTGCGGTGGCCGGGCCGGAGACTCCGGCGCGGGAAGGTTCGATCAGGCGCCTTCCTGGTCGAGCTCGAGGGCCTCGTCGTCCGCCTCTTCGGTGAGCTTGAGCCAGACGAACAGGCCGGCCAGCACGAGGAGCGGGATGACGATGAGCGCGCCGAGCGTGACGCCGAGGGCTATGGCGACGGTCCGCAGTGCTTTCATCTGTACCTCCTGGTCGCGGGTCAGTTCGGCGCCGCGCCGCCGGACGCGTTGGGCGGGATCCGGAGACTCGGGCCCTGGGCGACGAGCCCGTCGATGTCCTCCCGGGTGAACTCGGCGAGGACGTGATGGCTGCCGGACTGATCGGCCATGAGCAGACGGACGACGAAGGCGCCGTCCTGCTCGAAGAAGAACACGTCGCGCGGCTTCTGTTCGTCCATGTACCGGCCGAGGACGCGGAACGCCCGCTCATAGTAGCCGGCGGCATCCCAGGTGGCCTTCGCGGCGACGGGATCGAGGTTCGCCATGGCACCGCGTCGGGCGATCGCCTCGTCGAGGAACCGGGCGATGTCGTCGTCGACGAAGGTGAGCGTCTCCTTGCCGAGCCGACCCATGGATTCGGACCAGCCGCCCTCGCCGGTCGTCGCCGATACCACGATCCCCTGCACGATGAACCCGTCGGGAGCCTCGACGAGGAGGACCTCCTTCATGCCGCGCTGATCGAGGAACGCGCCGATCGAGCGGAAGACCTCCTCGAAATCCTGGCGCGGGCTGCCCTCGTAGATCCGCATCTGGCCCTCGGACTGTCAGTACCCCGTCGTCTGGTCGATGAGGCCACGATCCTTCGCTCGGCGCTCACTGACCCGGAACGCGAGTGTCGCCGCGAGTGTAACCACGACCCCGGTGACCAGCAAGGCGGCGACGATCGTCACGGGGTCCGGTCGATCGGCATGGACGAGCCGCTCGAAGAGCGATCCGCTGCCGCCGATCCCGGTCGGACTGTCCGGCAGAAGACCCCGCCGAACGCCCTCGATCCACCAGCTCAGCGGAGAGACGAGGCCGACCGCCTGGACGGGATCGGGGAGGACGGACAGCGGGAAGACCACGCCCGAGATGAGGAACAGCGCCCCGGCGAGCGCCTCGGGATAGCGCCACGAGTCCTGCCGGGTCTGGAGGCAGACGGCGGCCATGAGGATCCCGATCGCGACGACCGCACCGAGGCCGACGACCATCGAGACCCCGCTGAGGATCGGGTCCACGCGGGCGGGATCGAAGCCGACGCCGAGGAAGACGAAGCCGACGCCGAGGGCGATGACCGCCCCGATGAGCCCGACACCCACCCGGGCGACCCCTCGGCCCAGGACCGGCTTGGCGACCGAGTAGATGGCGAACAGGACCGGGTCCGTCCAGTTCGCCTCCATCTGCCAGCCGAGGCGCGCGGCGGTCCCGAACGCGCGCCAGCCATCGCCGCGCTCGGATCTCCGCGGTCGCCCGACGGCGCTGCCGACGTCCATCGCCGCTCAGCCCCAGCGGAGGGACAGGCGCCCCTCCGCGCGGGCCCGCTGCTCGAGTGCGGCGAGCATCCAGCGAGCCACGACGAGGAAGACGACGGTCATGACCACGAGGATGCCCGCCTCCACCGATGGCGACGGGGTCCCGAACGAGGCACTCCCGCCGACGAATGCGAGCTGCCGCATCGCGTCGAGCCCCACGGCGAGCGGGATCGTCGAGATGGCGAGGGTGCCGAGGGCTCCCAGCCGCCGACCGGGAAATTGAGGCCGGACACGAAGTAGACCGGCTCCACCGCGAGCTGGGTGAGGTGCCACGCCTCGCGACCCCAGAGGAGGAACAGGCTGGCGAGGACCATCCCGAGGCCGTACAGCGCAGCGAGGGTGAGGAGGAAGACCGCGGCGAGGAGGCCCCACTGGTCGACGCCGAACCGGACGTCGAAGGCGATGGCTCCGATGACGAGCACGACCGAAGCGCGCACCGCGCTCATGACGAGCCCCCCGACGGCCATCCCGAGCAGGATGCTCATCATGCTCACCGGGGCGGTGAAGTAGAGCTCGAGATTGCCCTGGTCCTTCTCCCAGTACAGCTGGGCGGCCATCATCCACATGACGTTGAGCCAGAACGCCGTCATCGCCCCGCCGAGGACGACGAAGCCGACGTACTCCGGCGGCGCGTGGAGTGCGCGGTAGACGTAGACGAAGCCGGCCGTCGTCATGAACGGGAGGAGGATCTCGAAGAAGAGCCAGCTCCGTTCGCGGAAGATGCCGGAGACGCGCGGGTAGGCCCGTCCGCCGATCCCGCGGATGTTCGTCATGAGCTCGTGGCGTGGTTCCCAGGCGGCCGCCTCGGCCGGGCTCGCCGTCGGCCGGTGGACGTAGGCGCTCACGTCGAAGCCAGCTCGGCGGCGGCCGGCCCCGCGGTCGGATCGGAGGTGTCGTCGAAACCGCGGCCCACGAGCTCCACGAAGACATCCTCGAGGCTCGGCTCCGACTTGCGGAGCGAAACGATCTGGGCGCCCAGGCCGCCGAGCGCACCCACGACGCCGCCGAGCGCGGCATCGTCGACCAGGACGAGGTTCATCGTCACCGTCTGGCGTGCGTCCGCATCGACCCGATCGGCGTCCGTCGCGGGGACGGCGCTGACCACGCCGGGCAGCCGGGCAAGGGTCGCGGGTCCCCCATCGAGGTGGTCGAGCTCGAGTCGGAAGATCGATTCGCGCTGGACGCGCCGCTTCAGCTCGTTCGGAGTCCCGATCGCGAGGATCCGGCCGTGGTCGACGATGGCGAGCCGCTCGCAGAGCTCGTCCGCCTCCGCCATGTAGTGCGTGGTGAGGAGGATGGTTCGGCCCGGGACGGCGGCCTTCCAGGCGACGACGAGCTCGCGGACCGCCCGTGCGGCCGCGACATCGAGGCCGAGCGTCGGCTCGTCGAGGAAGAAGACCCACGGGTCGTTGAGGAGGCCCCTGGCGAAGTTCATCTTCTGGCGCTGCCCGGTGGACAGCGTCCCGACCCGCTGGGTCCGCTGCTCCTCCAGGCCCACCGCCTCGATGAGCTCGTCGACCCGGCGCTGGCCGTCGCGGACGCCGAGCCCGTAGAACTGCCTGAACATCCAGAGCTGCTCGCGAACGGTGAGCATGCCGTAGCCCGACTGCTCGCCGCCGGCGACCATGTTCATGATCCGCCGGAGCTGCTTCGTCTGGGTCGCGACGTCGAAGCCGAAGACCCGGGCCGTCCCCTCCGACGGCAGGAGGAGCGTGGTGAGGATCTTGATGAGCGTCGTCTTCCCCGCCCCATTCGGTCCGAGCAGCCCGAAGAACTCACCCGGCGCGACCAGGAGGTCGATGCCGTCGAGGGCGACGACGGGTTTCGGCTTCGTCTTGTAGATCCGGCGGATCCCACGGGCGTCGATCGCGGGCGGGGAGCTCGGATGCGTCGCCGACGATGGGCTCGGCAGCGGGGCGGGCATGACTCGGCCTCACTGAGGTCGGGGAGGGCGCTGAGTATAGCCCCCGTTCCAGTCCGCTCAGCGGTCGCTCAACGGTCGGCGAGCCCCTTCGCGATCCGACCGGCGACCTCGGCATCGTGGACGATGAGCGCAGTGTTCGCCCGAACGGACGCGCCTCCGGTGAGGCTCGCGATCCGGGCGAGCAGCCAGGGCGTCAGCGCCGGACCGACGATGCCGGCGGCGGCTGACTCCGCGACGGCCGTCTCGATCGCCTGCCGCGCCTCGGCCTCCGGCAGCGCGTCACTCGCCGGAACGGGCGTGCAGAGGAGGATCCCGGAGCCGAGTCCGAGCCGAAGGTGAGTCCGGACGAGCTCGATCGCGGCGACGTCGTCCGCGACCCGGCCCGGCGCGAGGAGGCCACTCGTCCGGCTGAAGAAGCCCGGCAGCTCCGCCTGGCCGATCGCGACGACCGGCACGCCCCGCGTCTCGAGGTATTCGAGCGTCGCGGCCACGTCGAGGATCGCCTTCGGCCCGGCACACACGACCGCGACCGGAGTGCGGCCGAGCTCGTCGAGGTCCGCGCTCACATCGAGACTCGGCCGCGCCCCACCGAGCGCTCCGCGATGGACACCGCCGATCCCGCCGGTCGCGAGCACGCGGATGCCCGCCGCGTCGGCTCCGAGCATCGTGGCCGAAACGGTCGTCGCGGCCCATCCGCCGGCGAGCAGAGCGAGGGAGAGGCTCGGGCGGGCGACCTTGCGGATCGTGCCCGCCGGAGCCGTCCCGAGCGCCTCGATCGCCCCATCGTCGAGCCCCACGAGGAGGCGCCCGTCGTGGACCGCGATCGTCGCCGGGGTCGCACCCGCTGCCCGCACCGCCGCGTCGGCGGCGCGCGCGACCGCGACGTTGTCCGGATATGGCAGCCCGTGGCTGATGAGTGTCGACTCGAGGGCGACCACCGGCCCGCCGCCGGCGAGGGCGTCGGCCACCTCGGGCGCGATGACCAGGCGGTCGTGGATGGAACCCGCGGTTCGGCCGCTGCGACTCACGGTCGGAGGGTACCGGACGGCCGCCCGACCGGTGTGCCGGCGCCCGATGCAACCGCGATCTCGCGACGCGGCCGGGTCAGCTGGCGCGCTGCCGCGCGATTGCCGGCGACCGCGGCGCGGCGGAGCGCGGGGATCGGCGCGCGGCCTGCGGAACGCTCCGCGAGCCAGGTCACGAGGAAGCCGGCATCGAAGGCGTCGCCGGCCCCGGTCGTGTCCTCCGTCGCGATCGTCGCCGTCGGCACGTCGAGCCGCGTGCCGCCATCCGCCGTCCGGGCGAGCACGGACGCACCCCGTGCGCCGCGCTTGATGACGACGACGTCCGCCAGCTGGTCGAGTCGATCGAGCGCGGAGACGCCCATGAGTGCCTCGGCCTCCGCGGCGGTGGCGAACAGGAGATCGGGTGCGATGCGAGCGATGAGCGTCCTCGCGGCGACTCGCCCACCGGCGAGGAGCGGCCCCGCCGAGGCGAGGTCCACGCTGACGATCGCCCCCGCGGCCCGACCGAGTGCGGCCGCTCGCCGGCCGGCGCTCCCGAGCGGCTCGCCGAGGAGGGAGTACGCCGGCAGGTGGACCGCGTCGGCGCCGGCGAACCAGGCGGCATCGAGGCGGTCGGGGCCGAGCCCGTCGGCGGCTCCTCGATCCGCGACGAACGAGCGCTCACCGTCCGGCGCGACGACGATCCCGATCCGCCCCGTGGGCAGGCCGGCGACACGGAGGGCGCGGACGCGTACGCCGACGATGCGCAGCTCGCGGACGAGGCTCCGTCCTGTCGCGTCGCGGCCGACCGCACAGACGAGCGCTGAGCGGGCGCCGAGACGAGCAGCCCAGCGGGCCGTGTTCGCTGCCGATCCGCCCTGGCGCAACCGGACGGTGCCCGGCACATCGGTTCCGGAGCGGAGCGGGGCGGCCGGGGCGATCGAGACGTCGAGCATGAGGTCGCCGACGACGACGATCGTCGGGCGCGAACGAGGAGCCGAGGGCGCCCTCGCTGGCGCGGCCGGACGACGACCCGCTGACATGCGGCGCAGCATAGGTCGGCCGCCGGCGGCGCGGGCGGGCGCGGTGGCCGAGGGCGCTCGCGGCGGGCGCTGGTACGATGCGAGGCACGTTCGCCTCCATCTCCGGAGCATGCCCGATGACCGCCGCCACCGACCCGACCCGCACCGCCGAGCCGTCGCTCGACCAGCTCGCGATCGACACCATCCGGACGCTCTCGATCGACGCCGTCCAGAAGGCGAACTCCGGTCACCCGGGCGCCCCGATGGGCGCGGCGCCGATGGCGTACACACTCTGGACGCGGTTCCTGCGCCATGCGCCGCGGACGCCGCACTGGCCGGACCGCGACCGATTCGTCCTGAGCGCCGGCCACGCGAGCATGCTCCTCTACTCGCTCCTCCATCTGACCGGGTACGACGTGACGCTCGACGACCTCGAGCATTTCCGGCAGTGGGGATCGCGGACGCCGGGCCACCCGGAGCACGGCCGCACCGCCGGCGTGGAGGCGACGACCGGTCCGCTCGGCCAGGGCTTCGCCAACGGCGTCGGGATGGCCATCGCCGAACGGCGGCTCGGCGCGGAGTTCGATCGGCCCGGCCACACCGTCGTGGACCATCGGACGTTCGCGATCTGCTCGGACGGCGATCTCCAGGAGGGGATCTCCTCGGAGGCGGCGAGCCTCGCCGGCCACCTCCGCCTCGGCAAGCTCATCTACCTGTACGACGACAACCACGTCCAGCTGGACGGGCCGACCCGCATGGCGTGGAGCGAGGACGTCCTCGAACGCTTCGACGCCTACGGCTGGCACACCGAGCGCGTCCACGACGGCAACGCGACCGCGGAGATCGAGGCGGCGATCGATGCCGCACTCATCGACGAGCGGCCGAGCCTCATCGCCGTCCGCACGCATATCGGCTACGGCAGCCCGAACAAGCAGGACAGTTCGAAGGCCCATGGCGCGCCGCTCGGCGTGGAAGAAGTCCGCCTGACGAAAGAGGCGTACGGCTGGGACCCGGATCGATCGTTCTACGTGCCGGACGAGGTGCGCGTCGCGATGGGCGGGGCCGTCGAGCGGGGCGAGCGGCTCGTCGCCGCCTGGGAGGCCCGGCTGGCTCGCTACGCCGAGGCGTTCCCGGATGAGGCCGCCGAGCTGCGACGACGGATCGCCGGCGAGCTCCGCGCCGGCTGGGCGGACGGTCTCCAGACGTATGACGTCGGCGAGGACTACGCCACCCGTCAGGTGAGTCAGCGATCGATCCAGGCGCTCGCGGACCGGGTGCCGGAGCTCTTCGGCGGCGCCGCGGACCTCTCCGAGAGCAACCTCACGGACATCGCCGAGGCCGGCGACTTCGAGGCCGACGAACCCGGACGGAACCTCAGGTTCGGGGTCCGCGAGCATGGCATGGGAGGCATCGGGAACGGGATCGCCTATCACGGCGGCTTCATCCCGTACGTGGGGACCTTCCTCCAGTTCAGCGATTACATGCGCGGCTCGGTCCGCCTCGCCGCACTCGCCGGGATCCACATCGTCTACGTCTGGACCCACGATTCGATCGGTCTCGGCGAGGACGGTCCCACGCACCAGCCGATCGAGCACTATGCGGCACTCCGCGCGATCCCGAACCTGTGGTTCGTGCGACCGGGCGACGCGAACGAGGCCACCGCGGCATGGGTGCTCGCACTCGAGCGTCGGGACGGCCCCGTGGCGCTCGCCCTCACCCGCCAGAAGCTCACCACCTACGCCGAGACCGCGGACCGCGCGCGCGATGGCGTCCGGCGGGGCGGCTACGTCGTCCGCGAGTCGTCCGGCGGCGCGTCCGGCATCGACCTCATCGTCATGGCGACCGGCTCGGAGCTCGGCCTCGCCATGGAGGCGAACGTCCGCCTCGAAGCGGACGGGGTCCGGACACGGGTCGTGTCGCTGCCGTGCTGGGAGGCGTTCGAGCGCCAGGATGCAGCATACCGGGAGGCCGTCCTGCCCCCGGCGGTCCGGCGGCGGCTCAGCGTGGAGGCAGGAGTGACCCTCGGCTGGGACCGCTGGGTGGGCGACGAAGGCGCGATCGTGGGGATCGACCATTTCGGCGCCTCGGCGCCGGCGGCCACGATCTTCAGTCACTTCGGCTTCACGGTGGACCACATCGCGGAGGTCGCCCGCGGCGTTGCCGCCGGGACGATCCGCGGTCGAGTACCCACCGTCGACCCAGGTCATCAGCCGGCCGGCCTCGGGCTCGGCCGCGGCGGCCACTGAGGTGCGGATCGCGTTCGCGGCGGACCACGGCGGAGCCGCGCTCAAGGGAGAGCTCCTCCGCGTCCTGCGGACCACCGCGACCGAGCATGAGTTCATCGATCTCGGCGGGGACGGCAGCGACCCGGCGGACGACTACCCGGACTTCAGCGTCCGGGCCGGCCGAGCGATCCAGGACGAGGCGGCGGACCGGGCGATCCTCATCTGCGGCAGCGGCGTGGGCGCCTCCGTGGCGGCGAACAAGATGCGTGGCGTCCGCGCCTCTGTCTGCCACGACACGTATTCGTCCCACCAGGGCGTCGAACACGACGACATGAACATCCTCTGCCTCGGAGCACGGATCGTGGCGATCGAGCTCGCCCTCGAGTGCTGCCGGGCGTTCCTCGGAGCACGGTTCTCCGGTGAGCCGCGCCACGTCCGACGCCTGAGGAAGGTCCTCGCCATCGAAGCCGCGGAAGGCTGAGCGGGCCGAACGCGGGGCTGAGCCAGACCGTCGGGATGTAGTTGTCCGGGTTGCCGATCCTCGGCGATGGTACGCCGCAGCGGAGCCCGCCGATCCCACGGGGCGGCCCACGGCGGTAGGATGCGCGACGAATGACGACGAAGGCATCGCCCGCGATCGATTCGCCGAACCCGGTCGCCACAAGGCCGGCGAAGGACGCACCGCGGACGATCCGTGACCTGCGGCTCGCCCGGTCCGGCAGGCGTCGCACGGACCGCCGGGACTCGAGGCGCGCGGAGAACCCCCTTCGCGAGGGCCTCCGCCTCGAGCGGATGCCGGATCCGTTCGTCTTCGTCCTCTTCGGCGGCACCGGCGACCTGGCCCACCGCAAGGTCGTGCCGGCGCTCTATCAGCTGTGGCGGACCAACCTCCTGCCCCATGAGTTCATGCTCGTCGCGATCGGCCGGCGACCGTATGACGATGAGAGCTTTCGGACGGATATCCGCGCCGCGCTCGACCGGTTCAGCCGGGTCCTGCCGGTGGACGAAGCCGTCTGGGCCGCGTTCCGCGAACGGATCGTCTATCACAGCGGTGACTTCAACGACGCCGACACCTACGCCCGGCTCTCGGCTCGCCTCGATGCGTGCGACACGGACCACGGCACGCGCGGCAACCGGCTCTACTACCTCGCCACCCACTCCTCCTCGTTCCCCGAGATCATCGGCGAGCTCGGCCGGGCGGGCCTCGACCACGAGGTCCATGGCGGTGGCTGGCGGCGGATCGTCATCGAGAAGCCGTTCGGTCGCGACCTCGAGTCCGCCCTCCGCCTCAACCGCGAGGTCGGCAAGGTCTTCCGCGAGTCGCAGGTCTACCGCATCGATCACTACCTCGGCAAGGAGACCGTCCGGAACCTCCTCGTCTTCCGCTTCGGCAACGGCATCTTCGAGCCGATCTGGAATCGGCGCTATGTGGACCACGTCCAGATCACCGTCGCCGAGTCGATCGGGATCGAGGGCCGCGGATCGTTCTACGAGGAGACGGGCGCGAGCCGCGACTTCCTCCAGAACCACCTCATGCAGCTCCTCAGCCTCGTCGCCATGGAACCGCCGGCGAGCTTCGACGCGGACGCCCTCCGCGACGAGAAGGTGAAGGTCGTCCGGGCGATCGCGCCGATGGAGCCCGACGCGATCCGGAGCGACATCGTCCGCGGCCAGTACGGCCGCGGCTGGGTCGCCGCGACGGAGGTGCCCGCGTACCGGGAGGAGCCGGACGTCGATCCCGAGTCGGAGACGGAGACGTTCGTCGCCGCGCGCTTCGAGATCGACGACTGGCGCTGGGCCGGCGTGCCGTTCTACCTGCGGATGGGCAAGCGGCTGCCGAAGCGGGCGACGGAGATCGCCATCCAGTTCCGGGCCGTCCCCCACCGTCTCTTCACCGGGGCCGGCACGGATCCGGAGCCGAACCTCCTTGCCATGCGGATCCAGCCGGACGAGGGCATCCTCCTCCGCTTCGGCGCGAAGGTGCCGGGCCTCGGCATCGACGTGCGGGCCGTGAACATGGACTTCACCTACGGCTCGGCGTTCAATGTGGACTCGCCCGATGCCTACGAGACGCTCATCCTCGACGCCCTGCTCGGCGATGCGTCGCTCTTCACCCGCGCCGACGAGGTCGAGGAGGCGTGGGGGATCGTCACCCCGATCCTCGACGCCTGGGCCGACTCGCCACCTCCGGACTTCCCGAGCTACGAGGCCGGCTCATGGGGCCCGACCGCCGCCGACGATCTGCTCGCCCGGGACGGGCGGCGCTGGCGGCGGATCTGATGGCAGGCGGCTCGGGGGTCGCCGTCGCGGATCGGCCCGCAACGCCGGGAGAGCCGACCCTCCGCTGGGCGTCGCGCGCCCATTCGATCGCCGAGATCGAGCAGGAGCTCGGGAAGATCTGGGCCGTTCCCAAGCTCACCGCCGTCGTCGAGGGAGTCGAGGAGCGACACGTCGCCGCCCGCACGAGTGTCATGAACCTCGTCGTCGTCGCCCGCCGCGACGAGCTCGGCGAGCACGCGGCGGCCGTGATCCGCCAGTTGACCGGCCGGCATCCCTCGCGGACGCTCATCCTCACCTCGGCCGATCCCGAGGGACGCTCCTGGCTCGACGCGAACATCCAGGCCTTCTGCGTCCTGCCACGGGCCGATGCGGCGGAGACGTGCGCCGAGGAGATCCACATCCGCGCCGGCGGCGCGGCCGGGCGCCACCTCGAGGCGATCGTCGCCCCGCTCCTCATCCACGACCTCCCGGTCACCCTGTGGTGGCCGTCCGAGATACCGTTCGGTTCCGGGGCGGCCCGCGACCTGCTCGCGATGGCGGATCGGCTCATCGTCGACGGATCGAGCTGGACCGGCGACGGGCTCGCCCGCCTCGGCGAGCTCGCCGCGGCGATGGATCGCGATCGGCTCGCCGTCAACGACTTCGCGCTCATCCGGCAGAGTCGCTGGCGGGAGGCGATCGCCTCCGTCTTCGACCTGCCGGAGTTCACCCCGTATCTCCGTTCGATCCGCCGGATCTCCCTCACCTACGGGACGCACGACGAGACCGGTGCGCCGGGCTCGACGAACGTCGTGAAGCCCGTCTACCACGTGGCCTGGCTCGCCTCCCGACTCGGGATGACCGTTGAGCGCCCGCTCGGACCGGTCGACGGCGCGAGGGCCGCCACGCGGGCCCCTGGTCGGCTCGGAGTCCGGACCGGTGCCGGCGGCTCGCCGGCACTCCATCGTGGGCTCGTCGCGAGTCTTCGGGCCCAGCGGTCGGATGTCGCCGTCGTCATCCGACCGGTCCTCTCGGCGATGCCCGCCGGGACGACGCTCCGGGTCGAGCTCCTCGCCGAGCGTCGCGGCTCAGAGCTTCGCGCCGACGTCACGGCGGAGGCGGAGACCGTCCACGTGCGCGTCTGGCTCGATGGCGTCGCGGCGCTGGAGCGCTCCTTCCTCGCCGCCCGCAGGACGGAGGTCGACCTCCTCGGCGACGCGATCGAGGCGGGCGGCCGCGATCCGGCGATCGCCCGCGACACGATCCGCATGGCCGCACGGCTCGCCGGCGGATGACCGCTCCGGAAGGGTCGGCGAGCGAACCGAGCGTCATCGTCCTCGCGGATTCGGCAGCGGTGTCACTCGCCGCGGCCGAGCGGATCGCGGACTCGCTCGCCGCGGCGGTCGCGGCGCGCGGACGAGCCCATCTCGCGACGACCGGCGGGTCCAGCCCGGCCGGCATCTATCGGCATCTGGCGATCCCCCCTCTCAGCGATCGCGTGCCGTGGGAGCGGATCGACATCTGGTTCGGCGACGACCGGCTCGTGCCACGCGATGACCCGCTCTCGAACGTGTTCCCGGTCGATCGGGTCCTCCTGGGCGGTGCGGGCGTCAGGCTCGGCCCGGATCGCCTTCATCCGTTCCCGTGCGGGCGCGCGATCGAGGAGCGGCGCGGCGCCGCGTGGTGCGCCGCCGCATACGCCGCGGAGGTCGCCGCGGGTGTTCCAGCGGACGCGGCGGGCTGGCCGGTCTTCGACCTCGTCCTCGTCGGCATCGGGCCGGACGGCCATCTCCTCTCGGTGTTTCCCGGCAGCCTCGCCCTCGGGTCGGATCTCCTCGCCCTCGCCATCCCGGCCCCCACACACGTCGAGCCGCACGTGGAGCGAGTGACGCTGAATCCGGCGATCCTCGGCGCCGCGCGAGAGATCCTCGCGATCACCCACGGCACGGCGAAGGCGCCGGTCATCGGCGCGATCTTCGGCCCGCTGCGCGACCCGACCCGCTGGCCGGCCCAGCTCGCGCGACGGGCGGGAGCGGCCTGGCTCCTCGATGCCGCCGCCGCCGCGGAGCTGCCTCGCGACCCGCGATGATCGGCCACTGGGCGGGCCCGGAGCCGGCGTTGCACGTCATTGCGCCGGACGGCGCGCGGCTCGCTGTCTTCCGATCGGGCACCGGGCCGCCGCTCCTCCTCGTCCATGGGACCACCGCCGACCACACGACGTTCCGGGTCGTCGGCCCGATCCTCGCGGCCCGCCGCACCGCCCATGCGATGGACCGCCGCGGCCGCGGCGCGAGCGGCGACCAGCCGCCATATCGCATCGAGCGGGAATTCGAGGACGTCGCTGCCGTCGTCGAAGCGATCGCGGCCGAGGCCGGACTGACCGTGGACGTGCTCGGTCACTCATTCGGCGGCGCGGTCGCGCTCGGTGCCGCCGGCCTGACGCCGCGGATCGGCAGCCTCATCCTGTACGAGAGCGCGCCGGCCGTGCCAGGCCTCGCCGCACCGCCGGTCGACATCGTCCGCGATCTCCGTCGGCTCGAAGCCACCGGCGACGACGCCGGGCTCCTGCGGTCGTTCCTCGTGCGGGTCGTCGGGCTGACCCCCGCGGAGATCGCGCGGTTCGAGGCATCGCCGGTCTACGCGGACCGGCTCGCGGCGGCCTCGACCGTGATCCGAGAGCTGACTGCCGGCGGCCACGCGCCGGAGCCGGCGCGTCTCGAGGCCATCACGTCGAGCGTCCGGATCCCCGTCCTCCAGCTCCTTGGTGGCGCGAGCGGCGCGCTGTTCACGGCCGCCACGGCCGCCCTCGATGCCGCCCTCCCTGACGGTCGCGTCGTCCTGCTGCCCGGCCAGAAGCACGCCGCCCATCACGACGCGGCGGACGGGTTCGTCGCCGAGGTCGAGTCGTTCCTCGATGGGCGTCGGACGCGCCGGAGGACTACCATCGAGACATGACAGAACGATCCGCGACCGGTCTCGCGTCTCCCGCCGCCGCGGCGCTCGCGGCCTCCGCGCCTGCGGACGATCGTCCGTATTCACCGGGCCTTGAAGGGGTCGTCGGCGCCGAGAGCGCCATCGGCCTGGTCGATGGCAGGAATGGGCGGCTCCTCTATCGCGGCTACCCGATCGGCCAGCTCGTCGAACGCGGGACATACGCCGAGGTCGCGGACCTCCTGTGGACCGGCGAGTGGCATCCGGGCGCGATCCTGGCGCCGACCCCGGTCCCGCCAGCGGTCATGGCGGTGCTCCGCGAACTGCCACGGGACGCCTCGCCGATGGACGCCCTCCGGACGGCCGTCTCCGTCTGGGGCACGACGCAGCATCTGACCTGGCCGCCCACGCCGGAGCAGGCGCGGGCGCTCACGGCCTTCTCGCCGTCGGCGCTCGCCGCCTTCAGTCGGCTCCGCCAGGGCCTCGAGCCCGTCGAACCGGATCCGTCGCTCGGTCTGGCGGCAGGCTTCCTCCAGCAGCTCACGGCGACCACCCCGGACCCGGCGGCGACCCGCGCCCTCGACGCGTACTTCATCGTCGGCGCCGAGCACGGTCTCAACGCCTCCACGTTCACCGCCCGGGTCATCACCTCCACCCGGAGCGACATGGCTTCGGCCGTCTGCGGCGCCATCGGGGCGCTCAAGGGACCGCTCCACGGCGGCGCCCCGTCGGAGGTCGTGAATCAGCTCCACGAGATCGGCTCACCGGAGCGGGCGGAGGCCTGGGTCCGGGCGGCGGTCGCTCGGGGCGATCGGATCATGGGCTTCGGCCATCGGGTCTACCGGGCCTACGACCCACGGGCAGCCGCGCTCCGCACCGTGGCCGAGCGGATGTCGACGACGGCAGAGTGGCTCGAGATGGCGGTCGTCGTCGAGGATGTCGTCCTCCGCGTGCTCGCCGAGCTCAAGCCCGGGCGGATCCTCAAGACGAACGTCGAGTACTACGCCGCGGCCGTCCTCCAGGGGGTCGGCCTCCCACCGGAGCTGTTCCCGTCCATCTTCGCCCTCGCCCGCCACGCCGGCTGGACGGCCCACGTGATCGAGCAGTCGTCGGCGAACCGGCTCATCCGGCCGGACATGCGGTACACCGGACCCGCCGACCGCGACCTGCCCGCCTGATCACGCCGCTGGCGGCACGGGCGCCGCTGGCGGCGGCACGGGCGCCCGCCGACTGAGGACGACGATGAGCGGCCCGCCGGCTAGGAAGACCGCTGCGGCGAGGACGAACGGCACGCCGACGCCGAAGCCGACGACGACCGCGGCGAGGATCGGGCCGACGATCCCGCCGAGGTAGAGCGGCAGGTAGACGAGGTTGAGCGTCTGCGACCGCCGGTCCGCCGGGACCTCCGTGCCGAGGAGCGAGAAGACCATCGGCGCGACCATCGCGTAGAACGCGGCCAGCCCGAACGCGACGAGAGCGAGGAGCGGGACGGTGGGTGCCAGGGGCATGGCGAGGCTCGCGACCCCGGCGCCGAGGAAGGCCACGACGAGGACGGGCCGATAGCCGATCCGGTCGCCGAGCCAACCCCCGATCGGGGCCACGAGCGCCCCCACGAGCGCGGCCGAGCCGTTCACCAGACCGATCGCGCTCGTCTCGTCGAGCGACCCGTTCACCCGCGACACGAGGATCGGGATGTACGGTCGGGTCACCTGGTTGGCGAGGAAGGCGACGAAGAAGATCGCGAAGATCCGCCGAGTCGGGTGATCGCCGAGGACGCCGCGGAGCGCCCCGAACGCGAGATCGAGCGTTCGGCCGCGCGGGATCACCTCCGGCCGCACCTCCTGCGAGAGGACCGCGACGAGGAGGGCAGTACCCACGGACAGGCCCGCCGACAGGGCGAACACCGCCGGCAGACCCCAGCCGAGCCGATCGACGACGATCCCGCCGATGACCGGACCGATGGCGAACCCGATCGGCGACGAGCTGCCGAACAGCGACATGGCCATGCCGATCCGCGCCCGCGGCACGGCATCACGGATGGCCCCGAGCATGATCCCGGTGTTGCCGAGCTGGAAGCCCACGAGGAGCATGCTCGCCGCAAGCTGCCACGGCTCGCGGGACAGGGCGACGCAGGCGAAGACGACCGCCTCCACGACGGCGCTTCGGACGATGACCGCCTTGCGGCTGTACTTGTCCGCCCAGACGCCCCACAGCGGGACGAGCGGCATGCCCACGACGAAGATGAGCGCCCCGAACAGGCCGACGAAGTGGAGGCGGTCCGACCCGTGGACTCCCATCCCCTCGAGGTAGGTCGGGACGAAGGCGAAGACCTGACTCACGCCGAGTCCCTCGACGCACGAGGTGATCCAAAAGATCGCGAGAAGGATCCGCCAATCCTGGCGGCGCGTATCGGTCATGAGACGGGGATGGTAGCGGAGCACCACGCGCGCCCGCGGCATCCGGGCCGTCGCGCGCCGGCATAGACTCGCCACGATCGGAGGACGTCGTCATGGCCCACTTCCTCGAACGTCTGATGGCCGCCCAGGATGGCTGGGCCCGGCCGTTCGGCGAGTTCAACCACCGCTGGCTCAGCGCCCTCTTCAGGCCGATCCGACCGCTCAAAGACCTCCTCAACGGGACCTGGCTCGGCCATCCCGTCCACGCCGCACTGTCCGATGCGCCGATCGGGATCCTCACCGTCGTCGTCGTCCTCGACGTGCTCGGCTACCCGGCGGCGGCCGACGTCGCCCTCGTCCTCGGCATCCTCTCGATGATCGCCGCCGCGGTCGCCGGAGTGGCGGACTACACGGACACGGATGGTCGGGCCCGGGCGCGTGCGACCCTCCACGCGACGCTCATGGTCGTGAGCCTCGTCGCCTTCATCGTCTCGCTCGCGATCCGGGCGGACGGGCCCGCGGATCGGTCGGTACCGGTCGTCCTCGTGATCGTCGGCTATGTCGTCCTCCTCGCCGGAGGGTTCGTCGGCGGCGACCTGGTCTTCCGCTTCGGCAACATGGTGGACCGCCACGCCTGGCGGACCGGCGGCGCGAAGTGGCTGCCGCTCGAGGTCCCGGGTGACGACGTCCCGGAAGGATCGCCGACGAAGGCGAAGCTTGGCGCGAACACGCTCGTGCTCATCCGCTCCGGCGACACGATCCACGCGCTTCACGATCAGTGCGCCCACGCCGGCGGTCCGCTCTCCGGCGGGACCGTGATCGACGGTTGCATCGAGTGCCCGTGGCACGGCTCGCGGTTCCGCCTGGCAGACGGGCGTCTCCGCCGCGGTCCGGCGCTGTATGACCAGCCCTCCTACGAGGTCCGGCGCGGCGAGCACGGCTGGGAGGCCCGCCGAGCGGGCGCCTGAGCGCGCGATCCTCCAGACCCACCCTGAGCGCCGCTGGCGCGGTGGAGACCCGCCGCGTTCATGCCTCCCGCGGCGGTCGTCGGTCAGCCGCCGGCGATGAGGACGATCGCGAGGATCGCGGCGCCGATGCCGGCCGCATGTCGGCGCGTCACGCGGTCGCGGAGGATGACGCTCGCGAGGACGATCGTCGTCACCGGATAGAGCGACGAGAGGACGCCGGCGAGGTCGAGCCGTCCGGCCTGGGCGGCGAGGATGAAGAAGCCGTTGCCGGCCATGTCGCCGAGGCCGACGGCGACGGCGATCGGCACGGCGGCGCCGCGAAGCCGCCACGCGCTCCCCGTCGCGAGGACGACCGCGCAGATGACGATCGCCTCGACGCCGCGCACGACGACGAGCGGCCCGAACACCGAGCCGGCGGCGAACCGCGAGGCGAAGACATTGAACAAGCCGAACCCGACGCCGGCGAGGAGGCCGAAGCGGACGCCGGCCGGGCGGGCCTCTGCCGGTCCTGCCGAGGTCGAGACGAGCACGACGGCCGCGAGGGCCAGGGCGATGCCGACGACCTGGCCCGGGAGGGGCGTGCCCTGGAGGAACCAGCCGGCGACGACCGGGAGCGTCGCGGCGAGGACGCCGGTGATCGGGGCCACGACGGCGATCCGGGCGGTCGCGAGGCCGTGATACAGCCCGGCGACGCCCGCCGAGCCGGCGACGCCCGCCGCGATCGCCCAGCCGAGATCGTCCAGCCGCGGGAACGACTCGCCGCGGCCGAGCGCAAGGCCGAAGGCGATCGCCATGCCGACGGCCTGGGAGACGAGGACGACCCCGAAGACCGGTCCGCGGCGCGCGGCCATCCCGCCGCCGAAGTCGGCCGATCCCCAGGTCAGAGCCGAGAGCAACCCGTAGACGACCGTGAGCGACGGTCCATCACCGACCATCCGGCCCGTCAGCGGCGCGCCGGAGCGGCGCCTGCACCCTCGGCGACCCGCTCCTCGTCGGCACCCTCCGGCTCGGTGAGGACGACCACCGCGTCCGCGACCGCGTCGTAACGGTCGGAGGTCGTGAGGTACACGACCTGGAAGTCCGCCGTGAGGCGCTTGAGGAGCGCCACGCCCCTGGCGGCACGGACGTCGTCGAACGTGACGAACGGATCGTCGAAGATGAGCGGCGGGCGGCGGTCGCCCGTCACGAGCCGAACGAGCCCCAGGCGGGCGGCGAGGTAGACCTGATCGAGGGTGCCCTGGCTGAGCTCGCGAACGTCCACCCAGTCCGCCTTCTCGGGCGCCCACACGGCGATGTCGAGGGTCCGATCGTCCACGCGCACCCGCCGGTAGCGACCGCCGGTGATGTCGGCGACGCTCTTCACCATCTCCTTCTCGAGATAGCGGGTCGCCGTCCGCATCGTCGCCTGCTCGGCCGTGTCAATCGCCGCGAGCGTCTGCTCATAGACGCGGGCCCGCCGCTGCAGGGCGGCGAGCTGCTCGCGCCACATCGCGAGACGTTCGGCCTCGCCGCTCACCGCCTCCGCGTCCACGGTGTTCGCCTCGACGCGGGCCCGGGCGCCCGCCTCGTCGTCGCGGGCGCGCTCGAGCGCGCCCTCCGAATCGCGCACCTCCGTCTCGAGGCGCTCTCTCGCGCGGGGCTCCTTCGCGATCGGTCCGAGCGCCTCGAGCGCGCCGGACTTCTGGTCGATCTCGAGGGCGGCCGCATCGCGAAGCTCCGGCAACGAGTCCGGTGGCTCCTTGCCGACGAGGCCGTCGAGTTGCGCCGAGAGCGCGTCGATCCGGGTCACGTGGGTCTCTTCCGCCTCGAGGAGCGCCTCGGCGGCGGCGAGATCCGCCAGGCCGAGGCCCGCCAGCTGCGCGGAGGTGTCCGCCTGGGCTTTCTTCAGGTCCTCCTCGAGGAGCGAGCGGCCGCGAAGTCGGCGGTCGATCTGGACATCCGCCAGCTGCCGCTGGCGCCGGAAGTCGAGGGCGAGGATCCGCTGCCGCCGGGCGAACGCGGCGATGAGCGCGCCGAGACCGATCAGGCCGAGGCCCACCGGCAGGAGGAGCGGCGAGTCGCGAAGGAAGAGCTGCGAGGTGCCGGCGAGGACGAACCCGACGATGACGACGACGAGCCCCACGGCGGCCGGCGCGACCCAGGTGGGCTCCGGAGTCGTCACCTCGTAGTCGACGTCGACCTCGCCTCCGAGCGTCGCCCGCAGCTCGCGGATCTGCGTGTCGAGCGAGCGGATCCGGTTGACGGTCGGGCGGAGGACGGGGAGCGGATGGATCGACGGGTGCGAGGTGCGGAGCGTCGCGATCTCGTCGCGGACTCCGACCGCGGTCCGGTACCGCTCGAACCGTTCCTGGGCCGCCGTCCGCTCGGCGATGAGGCGCTCCGCCTGGCGTGCCTTCTCGAGGAGTGAGCGACCCTCGACGAGCGCCGACTCGACCGCCGCGCGACGCTCGCGTGCCACGGCGAGGACGTCGCGATCGCGTTCGAGCTGGGCGAGGGCCGCCTCACCCTGCTCGAGACGAGCGGCGGACTGCTTGATCGCCTCATCGGCGACCTTGAGCCGGCCGGGGTTCTTCTCGCCGCTCCTGGCGAGGTCGCGGATCGCCCGGTCCAGCGTCCGGCGGGCCGCTGAAGTCCCGCGGTCCGCGCCGCTGATCGAGGCCTGGAGGCGGTCGCGGAGCGCCCCCTCGTGGAGGGCGAGGTCCGCGATCTCATGGTGCCGGACGGACGCGGTCGAGTGGAAGAACGCCTCGCTCGGGATCCCGGTGAGCGCCGCCACCCGGAGGTCCGCCTCCGTCGGATCGGTCGTCGTCTCACCCTCGATGTCGAGGGCGACCGTCCCCTTGGCGCCGCGGAACGATTTCTCGAGGTGGCCGTGACGGAGCCCGTCCTCATCCTCCGAGACGAACTCGAGTCGCACCCACGGCCGGGCCTCGTCCTTCGCGCCCCACGACCGCAGGCCGTCGATGTCGCCGCTCGCCGAGGTCACCTTGCGGGTGAGCGCGATCTCCACGGTCCGCTGGATCGTCGACTTGCCGGCCTCGTTCGGACCGCGGACCACCGTCAGGCCCGGGGCGAGCTCGATGTCGAGGTCGCGATGCCGGCGGATGTCGCGCGCCTGGAGCCGGGTGATCCTCATCGTCGCGACCGCCCGCCGGCGCGGCGCGTGCGGCAGCTCACAGCGTCACCTCGTGCCCGGTGAGCAGGAGCCGACCGAGGCGCAGGACGTCGCGGATCTCGGCCGCCTCGGCGTCGCGGTCCGCCGCCTCGAGCTCCGCGATGCTGGCCTCCGTGTCCCGGATGAAGGCGCCGAGGATGGTGTCCTCCGGCGGGAGTGCACCGCTCGAGAGGGCGGCGACGGATACGTCGCGGACGCGGATCTTGAGGACGGCGGGCGCGAGCGCGGCCTCGACTTCGTCGACGTCGAGGTCGAGCTCGTCCGGCTTCACCCCGGTGATCCGCACGTCGAGGACGACATCCGGATCGGCGAGCCCCGATAGTCGCTCGATGAGGGCCGGCTGCGTCTCGATCGTCGCCGCATCCACGTCGAGTCGCTGGAATCGGGTCCGCCCGACCTGCCGCTCCTCCACCGTCACCGAGCGGGCGCCGCGGGCATCGACATCGAGCGAAACGAGGAGGACCTTGCCCGCCCGGTCCTGGTCGACGGCGACGGGCTCGGGCGCTCCGGCATAGGCCCATGTCGTCGCGCCGGCACGGCCCTGCTGGGACGAATGCCAATGGCCGAGGGCGAGATAGTCGAGTCCGGACTTCGCGATCTCCTGGGTCGAAACGACGACCTCGTCGTGCTCCGTCCTGCCGGCGATGAGGACGGATCCATGGACGAGCCCGATGCGCCACGTCCGGCGTTCCGGGAGAGCGGCGGTGAACCCGTCGAGCGGGCTGCGCGGCGCGCGTTTCGTCGCGAAGACCCGGCCGTAGACGATCGCGTCGAGGATCGGGTACTCGACCTCCGGGCGGTCCGGGGTGAGGACCACGACGAGGTCGCTGTCCGCCGCGACTCCGGCCAGTGCCGCCAGGTCATGAGCGCGATAGATGGACGAGCGGTCGTAGACGTCGTGCGTACCGGGGATGATGACCGTCCGGATCGTCGCCGCGGCGAGGCGCTTGAGTTCGGCGGCGACCCGCTCCACGCTGCGTCGCGGCTGCGTGTTCGTGTCGAACAGGTCGCCCGCGATGAGGACGAGGTCGACCTTTTCGGCAAGGGACAGATCCACCGTGGCCCGGAAGGCCGCGAACTGTCGCTCGCGCTGCGCCGCCGCCTGCTCGCCGAGGTCCCCGTGACGCGCCCCGAGGTGGACATCTGCGGTGTGGAGGAGTCGCAACACGCGCGGTGAGGCTCCCGCTGATCGGCCGTCGACGTCGAGCCCGGTCGGGCGAGCGAGGTGCCCCCGTGCCCTCGCCCGCGGGTCGAGTCTCGGCGGGCATTGTGACAGGTTCGGTGGCACACAGGCGAGCCGTGAACGGAACGCCCGAACGGGCTCCTTCGCGAAACGGTGCTATCCTCCGGCCGGATCACCGGTGCGCCCCGTTTCGGGTCCTCGACATCGGCACCTGGGGCGCGTCGCACCCGGCCTCTCCCCGCCGACGCGTCCCGATGTCCGACCCGTGCGACGCGCACGTACCGAACGACTGGCGCCTGGGAGGCAACCCGTGACCTACACCGACCGACCGATCACCTGCGTGGACTGCGGGGTCGAGTTCATCCATTCCGCTGCCGACCAGGAGTTCTACGCCCAGAAGGGCTTCGTCGCAGAGCCGAAGCGGTGCACGAGCTGCCGGGCCAGTCGGCGCTCGGCGCGCGAGGGCGGCTACGACGTCCGCGACATCGGCGGCCCGCGCGGCTACGAGCGCGGCGACGACCGCCCCATGCGGGAGTACTTCGCCGTCGTCTGCAGCTCGTGTGGCAACCAGGCCCAGGTGCCGTTCAAGCCGCGAATGGACCGGCCGGTGTACTGCTCAGACTGCTTCCGGACCGTCAAGCCGAGCTGACCCGGGCGAGCGAGCGGCCGGCCGGGACCCCCCATCCGCTGATGAAGCGGGCTTCCCGTCCGGCCATCGCGCACGATATCGGTCCGGTGCCGGCCGAATCGACTCGTTGACCATCCATACCGGTCGGGCCGGCGGAAGGTTCGAATCCGTCTTGTCGCGCGCGGCCCACGCGGTCCCGATCGCCTGATGCGACGCCAGGATTGGACCATGGTCGCGGCGGTCCTCGGATCCTCGGCGATCTTCCTCGATGCGACGGTCGTCAACGTCGCGCTGCCCACGATCGGCCGGCAGCTGCCGGCGACGTTCGTCGGCGTCCTCGAGGGTCAGACGTACATCACGAGCGGCTATCTCGCGACGCTCGCCGCATTCCTCATCCTCGCCGGCGCCCTGGCCGACTACTACGGCCGACGTCGCGTCTTCTCGATCGGCCTCGCGGCGTTCGCCGCGACATCCGCCCTGTGCGGCCTCGCCCCGAGCCTCGAGATCCTCGCCCTCTTCCGGGTCCTCCAGGGCGCATCGGGCGCACTCCTCGTGCCGTGCTCGCTCTCCATCATCACGGCGACGTTCGACGGGCCGGATCGTGGGCGCGCGTTCGGGATCTGGGCCGCCGCGACGTCGGCGACGTCGATCCTCGGTCCGCTCGTGGGCGGAATCCTCGTCGATACCCTGAGCTGGCGGCTCGCGTTCCTCATCAACGTGCCGATCCTCCTCTTCGCCTTCGTCGTCACCCGGCGGTACATGGCGGAGTCCCGGGATGAAGCGGCGAATGGCCGGTTTGACTGGCTCGGGGCGATCGTCGTCGCCCTCGCGGTGGGCGGCCTCGCCTTCGGTGCGATCCGGGGCCAGGAGAAGCAGTGGGCGGATGGACTTGCCTTCGCCGCGCTCGGAATCGGGATCGTCTGCACGATCGCGTTCCCGATCCTCATGGCCGTCCGGCCGAACCCGCTCGTTCCGCTGTCCCTGTTCCGGGTCCGCGAGTTCGCCGTCATCAACCTCTCGACGCTGCTCATCTACGGCGCTCTGTACGGGACCTTCGGGTTCCTCGGCCTGTTCCTCCAGGGCGTCCTCGGCTACACGGCGTTCGCGGCGGGACTCGTCGGCCTCCCGACCGGCATCCTCCTCACGCTGCTCTCCACGCGCGTGGGCACGGTGGCGGCCCGCGTCGGAGCGCGACCGTTCCTCGTCATGGGCCCGACGCTCATGGGGATCGCCCTTCTCTGGTATGCGCGGATCCCGGCGACGAGCCTCCCGTGGCGCGCGCTGTTCACGGACCCTGCAAGCCTCATCCCGCCGATCTCGACCCTGACGGACGTCCTGCCGGCGACCCTGCTCTTCGGCTGCGGGATCGCCCTCGTCGTCGCGCCACTGACGACGACGCTCATGGGCTCGGTGCCCGTCCGCAACTCGGGGCTCGCATCGGCGATCAACAACGCCATCTCGCGGGTCGGCCAGCCGCTCCTCGCCGCGGTCATCTTCATTGTCGTGAGCGGGACCTTCTACGCCACGCTCGCCGCCAAGGTGCCTGGTCTCGACCCGAACTCGGCCGCGATCCGTCGCGGCGTTCCACCGCTGAACCCGCCGATCGGGGCCGTCCCGCCGGAGGTCGCGCTCGCGAGTCGCGAGGCGTCGACGGACGCCTTCCACCTCGCCGTCACGGTCGGGGCCGTGCTCCTCTTCTCCGGTGCGGCCGTGAACTTGGTCGGCCTTCGCGGCCGGCGAGCGGCGGACCCGGAGATCGAGTCTGACGCGGGCGGCGGCGCCCTCCCGGACCCCGACTCACGGGACTGAGGACGTCTGGAACGACGCCGAGGGCGAGCCGCTCCCGGGGGACGCGCTCTGGCCGGCCGCGATCCCGGCGACGATCTTGACCGGATCCGTGGGCTCCATGACCTGGATGAAGGTCTGGCCGGCCGTGAGGACGACCTCGCTGCCCGCCGCATCGTAGAACCTCGTCGGCGCGGCAAGCGACGGCTTGCGCCAGGTCCCCTTGATCGTGACGCCGTTCGTCGCGATCCACGCCGTGCCGCTGCCGACCACCGTCGCTTCCAGGCGGTGCTTCGCGGGCTCGCCGTCGTTGAGCGGCCCGAAGACCATCCGCATGACGATGACGTTCCTGGGCGAGACCGGGAGCCTGGTGCCGGCGTCGATCTGGCGGACGCCGCCGCTCACGTACCGCGCGTACGTGTTCGTCGCCTGGTCGTAGCGGTAGACGATCGTGTTGGCCGGGTAGTCGACCTCGATCGAGCCGCCGCTCGGGCGTGCGGCGAGCGGGGCGTCGGTACCGAACTGCCAGGCCGCGGCCGGCGGGGCGGCCGTCGCCCCGAGCTTCGTCGCGAGCTCGCGGAGCTGCAGGCCGGTCGTGTACAGGTTGTGCGGCGGGAACCGGTCGGTCGTCCGCCGGAAATATGTCCCGTTGAAGAACTGGTCGGCGTTGTAGACGAGCTGCCCGCCGCCCTGCGCCGCGAGGGTCTCGAGCGCCTGCGGCGAACCGCCGGCGTGGACGTACAGGGCGTCCCATTCGGCTGCCCAGGCGATGAAGTAGTAGCGGGCGCTGCGGATCGGCCCGACGTCCTTCGGCAGTCCCTCCTGGAAGACGAGCATGTAGCGCGGGATGCCGCCCTCCGCCGGCGCCTGCCAGACGACCGACGCGTCGGTGAAGCCGGACTGTGGTCGGGCCGGGTAGAGGTCGTCGATCATCACGGCGATCGGGTGGGCGAGGGCCTGTTGCGTGGTGATCGGCAGCCCGTCGAGCGGACCGGGCACGAGGACGGGGGTGGGGATCGGGGTGGGCGTCGGGGCCGGGGTGGGCGCGGCCGACGGCGCCGGAGAGGCGGTAGCGGCGCTCGGTGGAGCTCCGAGTGCAGCGGGCCCCGACCCGCCGATCTGCACCGCCGCGCCGAGGGCGACGGCGCCGAGCGGGATCGCGATGACGGCGACGATGGCGACCGCGACGACGATGCGGCGGCTCACACGGACTCCTCTCTCGAGAGACGAGGCGAATGCCGCGCGTTCGCGGCCGAGCGGAGGATAGCGGTTCGACGCTCGCCCGGCCGAGGCGTAGGCTGGTGGTCGACGCCGCCGTGCCGCGGACGATCACCACGAGGACCTCGCGAATGCCCGAACCGAAACCGCCGACTCCCGTGGAGGGCGCGCGCCCGAAGCGCCGGCGAACGCCCGCCGCCTCCGCCGCCTCCGCGGCTCCGACCAGGACGCCCAGGACGACCCCGATCGAGGCCGCGCCGCTCCAGACCACGCAGGCCGCACCCATGACCATCGAGCGGAGCGCGGTCCGCCGGCTCGACGCGGGATCCGTCACGGTCACCCAGGGTGCGGTCGGAGCCGCCCGTGTGGACGCACTCTCGATCGAGCAGGGCGCGATCGGGGCCGTGTTCGCCGGGCGGGCGGCGATCCATCAGAGCGGCGTCCGCGCCCTCATCGCCCGCGACGTCCACCTCGAGCAGGCGGGAGCCCAGACCATCCTGGCCGAGCACGTGACGATGGGTCGCGGGAGCGGTGCCCTCATCGTCATCGCCCGGCGGGTGGACGGTGAGATGCGGGCCGTCCTCGACTGGCGCGGCGGCCTGGCGCTCGGCGCGGCGCTCGGTCTCGTCCTTGCGATCCTGCGACCCGGACGGCGGTCCCGCCGCTGAGCCCGACCGTGCTCTGGGCGGCCGTCGGCCGACCTTCCGGGACCCTCCGGTATACTCGTCCATCGCCGTCGCTCACCGGCCCGGCCCACCATCCACGCAGAGGAGCCCGCGGATCCGTGATCGACCCCTCCGCGCGCGTCCACGCGACCGCGGACCTCGAGTCGGACGTGACCGTCGGGCCACGGACGAGCATCTGGCACCGCGCGGCGATCCGGTCGGGCGCGCGGATCGGCGCCGACTGCATCGTGGGTCGTGACGCGTTCATCGACGCGGGCGTCGTCCTCGGCGACCGCGTCAAGGTCCAGAACGCGGCGCTCGTGTACCACGGGGTGACGGTCGAGGATGCCGTTTTCATCGGGCCGAACGCGATCCTCACCAACGACCGCTACCCGCGCGCGGTGACGGCGGACGGGACCCTCGCCCGCGGCGACGACTGGGAGGTGAGCCCGATCGTCCTCCATCACGGCTGTTCGATCGGCGCGGGTGCGATCGTCGTCGCCGGGGTGGACGTCGGCCGATTCGCGACCGTGGGTGCCGGGGCGGTCGTCACCCGGACGGTCTCGGACCATGCCCTCGTCGCAGGGAATCCGGCCCGTCGACTCGGCTGGGTCTGTGCCTGCGGCGCCCGGCTTGCGGATCCGGACACCGGTTCCCCGGCCCCGCCCGCCCCCGATCCGGCCCACGACCTGGACTGCCCGGCTTGCGGACGCCGCTACCGATACCTTCCCGACGAGGACGGTCTGCGGGAGCGGCCGGTCCAAACCGAACAAGGAGTGCCAGCATGATCCCACCCGCCCGTCCGGACGTCGGCCCCGAGGAGGCGGCGGCCGTCGCCGAGGTCCTCTCGAGCGGGATGATCGCGATGGGCCGCCGGGTCGCGGAGCTCGAGGAGCGCTGGGCTGCGTACGTGGGGGTGAAGCACGCGATCGCGGTCTCGAACGGGACGATCGCCGAGATGTGCATCTTCGCCGGCCTCGGGCTCGGGCCCGGCGATGAGGTCATCACCGTCGGCCACACGTTCAATGCGACGGTCAGCTCCATCCTCTACACCGGCGCGACGCCCGTCTTCGTCGACATCGAGCCGGACACGTACCTCATCGACGCGTCGCGGATCGAGGCGGCGATCACGCCCCGCACCCGGGCCATCTGCCCGGTCCACCTGTTCGGCCTCGTCGCCGACATGGACATGATCATGGCCATCGCGGACCGCCACGGCATCGCGGTGGTCGAGGATGCGTGCCAGGCGCACGGGGCGACGTTCCGCGGGCGACGATCCGGCAGCTGGGGCCACGGCGCGTTCAGCCTCTACGCGACGAAGAACATGACCACCGGCGAGGGTGGCTTCGTCACCACGAACGACGATCGGCTCGCCGACTGGATCCGGCTCTACCGGAATCAGGGCATGCGCGAGCGCTACCACCACGAGATCCTCGGCTACAACTTCCGGCTCACGGACATCGGCGCGGCCATCGGCCTGGTCCAGTTCGGCAAGCTCGAGCGCAACACGGCGAAGCGGCAGGCGCTCGCGGCCCGCTACGACACGGCCTTCGCGGACCTGCCGATCCAGCTGCCGATCACCCCCGACGGCCGAACGCACATCTACCACCAGTACACGATCGGGGTGGGCCCGGCTCGCGACGTCGTCGTCGCCGATCTCGCCGCGGCCGGCGTCGGGGTCGGGATCTACTACCCGATCCCCGTCCATCGCCAGCCGTATGTCCTCGAGCTCGGGATCCAGGCGGACCTGCCGGTGACGGATCGCATCGCCGCCGGTTGCCTGAGCGTGCCGATGTATCCGGGGCTCACGGAAGACGAGGAGCGGACGGTCATCGCGGCCGTGCGCGCCGCCGTCGAGCGCCACGTGGGTCCGGCCCGGACGAATGCGGTCGCCGGCGAGTCGCGCGAGCGGGCGGGGACGCTCGCGCGGTGACCGCCTCCGGCGCATGGCGTCCGGCCGGCGAGCGGGAGCTGCGGCTCGGCCTCGCCGGCATCGGCTCGATGGGCCGCAACCACCTCCGGGTGGTCTCGGCACGGACGGACGTCCGGCTCACGGCCATCGCCGACCCGGCAACGGACGCGCTCGCGGCCGCCGCGGCCCAGACGGGGGCACAGCCGTTCGCCGAGCCGCTCGCGATGATCGGCGAGGCGGACCTCGACGCCGTCATCGTCGCCTCGCCGACGACGAGCCATGCACCGCTCGCGCTCGCAGCGCTCGAGCGCGGGATCGCCGTCCTCGTGGAGAAACCCCTGGCCGGCACGGAGGACGAGGCGCGCCGCATCGTTGACGCGAGCCGGGCGTCCGGTGTCCCGGTGCAGGTCGGCCATGTGGAACGGTTCAACCCGGCCGTCCTCGAGCTCGGCCGGCTCCTCGCGGCCGGCTGGCTCTCGACGATCTATGCGATCTCGAGCCGTCGGGCGGGTCCGTTCCCGGCCCGGATCCGCGACGTGGGGGTGACCGTCGACCTCGCGACCCACGACGTGGACATCCTCAGCTGGATCGCCGGCGAGCGGCCGGTCCGCGTCTACGCCGAGACCGCCCAGCGGATCCATGCGACCCACGAGGACCTGCTCTTCGGGCTCCTCCACTTCCCGTCCGGAGTCGTCGGACATCTCGACGTGGACTGGCTCACCCCCGCGAAGCGGCGGCAGCTCACGGTCGTCGGCGAGGAGGGGATGTTCGAGCTCGACTATCTCACCCAGCGCCTGACGTTCACGAAGGCCGCCGGCCTCGAGCACCCGCACCTCATCGCCGGCTACGCACCGACGTTCGAGGGGGATGTCGCCGTCCTCCCGGTCAGCAATGCCGAACCGCTCGCCGCCGAGCTCGACGCGTTCCTGCGGGTCGTGCGCAACGGCGGCCGGCCCGTCGTGAACGGCGAGGACGGCCTGTGGGCCGTGACGATCGCCAACGCTCTCCTCGCCGCGGCAGCGCGGCGAAGTCCCATCGACCTGTCCGATCCCACCGCGAGGCTTCCCGTCAGATGACCATCACGACCCGCCCCTCCTCCAGCGGCCCGAGCCTCCTCGGCGGCTCGATCGAGCTCGCCGCGAACATCTGCCGTCACCCGACCGCGCGGCCCGTCGCGCCCTGGACGGGCGAACCGGGCACGGTCGGCACCGTCGCGGTCGTGGGAGCCGGCAAGATGGGTCTGCCGCTGTGCGCCCAGTACGCCGGCCACGGCTGGTCTGTCATCGCCGTGGACGTCCAGCAGGCGGTCGTCGATGCGATCAACGCGGGGGTCAGCCATGTCGCCGAGGAGCCGGGGCTCGCCGACCTCGTGCGATCCGCCCACGAGGCGGGCCGACTCCGCGCCACGACGGACGGCACGGCGGCCACGCGAGAGGCGGACGTCGTCGTCCTCATCGTTCCGGTCATGCTCGACGACGAGCAGCAGCCGGACTACCGGTACATGGACGCGGCCGTGGCCTCGATCGCGCCGGGCGTCCACGAGGGCTCGACGGTCATCTTCGAGACGACGCTTCCTGTCCGCGACACCCGCGACCGGTTCACGCCGCGCCTCGCGGCGGCCTCCGGCCTCGTGGCGGGTGCGTCGTTCTTCGTCGCGTTCAGCCCGGAGCGCCTGTACAGCGGGGCGGCGCTCCGCAACCTCGCCACCTACCCCAAGCTCGTCGGCGGCATCGGCGACGCATCCGGAGATCGGGCCACCGCGTTCTATGCGTCGGTCCTCGACGCCGAGGTCGTCCGCATGAGCACGGCCGAAGCGGCCGAGTTCAGCAAGCTCGCCGACACGACCTACCGCGATGTCAACATCGCGCTCGCCAACGAGTTCGCCCGGTACGCCGACCGTGTCGGCGTCGACATCCAGGAGGTCATCGCGGCGGCGAACAGCCAGCCGTACAGCCATATCCACCAGCCCGGGCTCGGCGTCGGCGGCCATTGCATCCCCGTCTATCCGCACTTCCTCCTGTCGCGAGCGCCCGAGATGGAGCTCGTCGCGGTCTCGCGACGCGTGAACGACAGCCAGGTGGGCCTCGCGATCCGGTCCATCCAGAAGGCGCTCGGCGGACTCGAGGGTGTGCCGGTCCTCGTCCTCGGCCTCACCTACCGGGAGGGTGTCCGCGAGCTCGCCTACTCGCGGGCGCTCCCGCTCATGGAGCGACTCGCCTTCCACGGCGCCCGCGTCTCGGCCTTCGATCCGCTCCTCTCGGCGGAGGAGGTCGAGCGGCTGTCGGTGACCCCGTACCGCTGGGGTGACGGCGGGCCGTTCCGGGCGATCGTCACCCAGACCGCGGACGTGCTCTTCGGCTCGCTCGCCTGGGACCGCTTCCCGGAGCTCGCGATCCTCTACGACGGGCGGAACAGTCTGCGGGGGATCGATCTCCCGACGGGCGTCGCGTATCACGGCGTCGGCGTCCAGACCCCGGACCGCGGCAGGTCGCGGGTCGGCGCACGCTGATCCCGGCGCCGGACCGGATGGACGATCCATCGCCGCGCCTGCGGATCGTCACCGTCGTCGGGACCCGCCCCCAGCTCATCAAGGCGGCGGCCCTCCAGCCGGTCCTCCGCGAACGCCACGATGAGGTGTTCGTCGACACCGGCCAGCACTGGGACGATGCCCTCGCGGGCGACTTCTTCACGGAGCTCGGTCTCGCTCGGCCGGATCACGCGCTCGGCGTCGGCGGCGGCGGTCGGGCGGAGCAGATCGGTCGGATGCTCGTGGCCCTCGAGCCGATCCTCGCCGCCGAGCGACCGGACGCCGTCGTCGTCCTCGGCGACACGAACTCGACGGTCGCCGGGGCGCTCGCGGCCGCGGCGGCCGGGATCCCCCTCGCCCACGTGGAGGCCGGCCTGCGAAGCTTCGATCGCACCATGCCGGAGGAGACGAACCGGATCGTCGCCGATCATCTCGCGACGTGGTGCCTCGCGCCGACACCGGCCGCGGTCGCCAACCTCGCCGCCGAGGGGATCGTCGCCGGGGTGACCCTCGTCGGCGACCTCATGCGGGAACTCGCTGCGCGGACGAGCGCCGAAGTCCGGGACGCGGCGGTCCTGGATGCCATCGGATCGCGGCTCGGCCTCGAACCCCGCGCCCTCGACCCTGGCACGTACGTCTTCGCCACGATCCATCGGGCCGAGAACCGTCGAGCCGGCGCACTCTCCGCGTGGGCGGCGATCCTCGGCGACGCCGGACGGGATCGAACGGTGGTCCTCGCCCTGCACCCGGGCACCCGGGCGGCACTCGAGACGGCGGGCGTCGCCCTGCCACCGACCGTCCACGTCGTCGAACCGCTCGGCTATCGCACGACACTCGCCCTCCAGCTGCACGCGGCGGCGGTCATGACGGACTCCGGTGGGATCCAGCGCGAGGCCGCCTGGCTCGGCGTCCCGTGCCTGATCCTCCGCGAGACGACGGAATGGGTGGAGGCGGTCGCGGCATCCGAGGGACGGATGGTGCTCGTGGGGCTCGACCGGGAGCGGGCCGCGGCCGAACTCGGCCGGGTGGCTCCGGCGACGGCGAGCCCGGCGCGGGCACGGGCACGGGCGGCGACGATCGATCTGCGATCCGCGGGCGTGGCGGAGGCGATCGTGGCCAGGCTGGAAACGGCCCGCGGCTCGTGACCGATCGATCGGCCGACCCGCAGCGACTCGTCCTCGTCCTGCCGACGAGCGGGGCGTTCGACTCGCGGACCTACCGCATCGCGAGCACCGTCGCCGGTCGGGGCCATACGGTCACGGTCCTCGCCCGCGCCGGAGCCGGACTGCCGAGCGAGGAGACCGACCCGAGCGGCTATCGGATCGTCCGGGTGGCCGTCGACCCGGTGGATGCGCTCCCATTCCCAAGCTTCTGGCGGGCGCTCCGGCGACGAGTCCACCAGCGGTCAGCCGCCACCTCCGGCGCCGCGGCAGCGGACCGGGTGTCCGGCGCGGGGCCCGCGCTTCGTCGCGGATCGGACCTCGTCGGTCGCGGATCGGACCTCGTCGGTCGCGGGCGCGCGGCGGTCGGGTCGACGATCCGGATCGCCGCGATCGTCCTCACCGTGCGGGCCCAGGTCCGGGCGAGTCGGACGGTGGACCCGGGAGCCGAGCTCTACCACGGCATGGCCTACATGGGGATCCCTGTCGCGCTGTCGCTCGGACGCCGGAGCGGCGGGAGGGTCGTCTACGACGCTCGCGACATCTATGTCTCGGCCGGCAACCTCGCCCGCCTCCCAGGGCCGCTCCGCTGGCTCGTCGGGCGACTCGAACGCGGATGGGCCCGCCGAGCGGATCGGGCCGTGACGGTGAACGAGGCGTACGCTGACGTCATGACCCGGGCGTGGGGCGAGCGGCCGCTCGTCGTCATGAACTGCGCGTATCGGTTCGACCCCCCGGACCCGCCGATCCGCCGCTTCCATGAGCGCCTCGGACTGGCGCCGGAGACGCGGATCGTGCTCTACCAGGGTGGCTTCTCGCCGGACCGCGGCATCGAGCAGCTCATCGCTGCGATCCCGGACGTTCCGCATGCGGTCCTCGTGCTCATGGGTTACGGCGGGCTCCAGGCGGCGATCGAACGGGCAGCTGCCGATCCGGCCATGGATGGCCGTGTCCGGGTGCTCCCGCCGGTTCCGCCCGGGGATCTGGTCGCCTGGGTCGCGGCGGCGCACGTCGTCGCGATGCCCATCCAGTCGTCGACGCTGAACCATCGTCTCACCACACCGAACAAGCTCTTCGAGGCGCTGGCGGCCGGGGTCCCGGTGCTCGCGAGCGATCTGCCCGGCATGGCTCCGATCGTCCTCGGTACGGGGGCTGGTCTCGTCGTGGATCCGGCCGATCCGGCGGCGATGGCGGCCGGGCTCCGGCGGATCCTCGAACCGGACGTGCGAACGACGATGGCTCGCCAGGCGCTCGCGGTCGCCCATGCCCGCTACAACTGGGAGTCGCAGGCCGCGATCCTGCTCGGGGAGTACGGGCGGCTGACCGGACGGCCCTGGTGATCGGCCGCGTTCGCGACGGTCGGCGGACCGGTCGCTCATGACTCCGCCGCGGGCCGTGCTCCTCGTCGCGAACGCAGCCGATCCGTATTCGCGCGGGCTCCGCGTCGCCCGGAGCCTCGCTGCGGCCGGGTACGACGTGGAGATCGCGGCGGTCGCGGATGCCGACCATCCGCGATCCGGGACGGACGGCGCGGTGCGGATCGAACGCTACGCACCCTCCGGCGGTTGGGCGCGGTATGCCCGCGATCGCCGGCAGCAGGCGGGCGGAAGCAGAGTGCTCGACCGGATCCGCCGGATCCCCGATCTCGCGGTGCGGGCGCTCGCCTGGCCCGCCCACGTCCGGGGCTGGTGGCGCACCCTGCGGCAGACGCTCCCGCCGGCCGATCTCTACCACGCCTTCGGCATCCTCACCGTGCCGGTGGCGATCGCGCTGGCCCGGGACGCCCGACGACACGGGCGAGCGGGACGGGTGGTGTACGACGTGATCGACGTGATCCTCGAGTCGAACAATGTGGAGCGGATACCGCGTCCGCTGCTCCTCGCCGACCGCATCCGCGAGCGTCGCTGGGCCGCCGCCGCGGACGCCGTCGTCACCGTCAACGAGGAGATCGCGGACCACCTCGTCCGGACGTGGCGGCTCGGGGCGCGGCCGACCGTCCTGCTCAACTGTCAGCCGCGATGGGTGCCGGCGGATCCGGAGCCGGATCTCATCAGGGCGGCGACCGGGATCCCGGTCGAGCGGCGGATCGTCCTGTTCCTTGGCCGTCTCGGTCGCGATCGCGGTCTCGACGAGGCCGCCGAGGCGGTGCTGCGCCTCCACGACGCGGCGCTCGTCATGGTCGGATTCGGGCCGTGGACCGATCGGCTTCGCGCTCGCGACTCGGACCCCCGGTTCGTCGGACGCCACTTCACCCTGCCGCCCGTCCATCCGGATGACGTCCCGCTCTGGAGCGCCTCCGCCGATGCCTCGATCATCGCCGTCCCCGGCCGCTCGCTGAACCAGCGCCTCTCCACGCCGAACAAGTTCTGGGAGAGCCTCACGGCGGGCACGCCGGTCGTCGTGGGACGCGATCTCGCCGTCATGCGCCGGATCGTCGAGACCGAGGGGCTCGGATCCGTCGCCGACCCGTCCGATCCGGCGGACCTTGCGCGCGCCCTCGGCGAGGTGCTCGACGGTGCGCCCGCCG
This sequence comes from Chloroflexota bacterium, assembly GCA_015478725.1. Lineage (NCBI taxonomy): Bacteria > Bacillati > Chloroflexota > Chloroflexota bacterium. The sequence goes on from JADMIG010000008.1 coordinate 91,912, forward strand.
AGGTCGCGGCGATGCGGGAGCGATGTCTCGCCATCACCCGCGACGTGTACAACTGGGAGTCCGCGGTCCAGTCGTACCTCGAGCTCGTCCGGACCCTGGTGCCGTCCCGATGAGCCGGGTCGTCATGTTCGTCTTCAACGACTGTCGGAACGACGCCCGCGTCCTCCGCGAGGCCGCGAGTCTCGTTGCCGCCGGCCACACCGTCACGATCATGGCCCGGCCTCGCGACCCCGTCGCCGTCGTCGGCGATCGAGAGGTCCGCGGCGGGTTCGAGATCGTCCGGGTGGCGGTCCCCCATCGGTGGCGATTCTTCTGGACGTGGGCCCGCTATCCGTGGCGGATGCGGCGCTGGTGGGTCGGGCGCGTCAATCGCGCCATCCACCACCTCCCGACGGGCGCCGCCGAGCTGGTGGGGCTCGCCGCGGCCGCCGCGCTGACGCTCGTCTGGGCGGCGATCCGGGCCCCGTTCCACCTCGCCGCCCGGGGTCGAGGAGTCCCGCCGGGCGGGTCGAACATCGACTGGGCGGTCCGCTGGCGATGGAGCGTTCTCGGCTGGGCGGACCGCGTGGCCGACGAGGCGCCGCCCGCGGACGTCTATCACGGACACGATCTGAGCGGACTCGAGGCGGCCGGGCGGGCGCAGCGCCGGAACGGCGGAGCGCTTGTTTGCGACAGCCACGAGATCTTCCTCGAGTCCGGCACGAACGCCGGCCGGCCACGGATCCTCAAGGCGTGGCTCGCCCGGAGCGAGCGGCGCTGGGTGGGCCAGGCCGCGGCGCTCGTCACCGTGAACGAGTCGCTCGCGGACGATCTCGGTCGGCGGTACGGACCGAGCCGGACGGTCGTCGTCCACAACTGTCCGGCGAGGTGGGACCCGCCGACGCCGCGACCCGACCTCATCCGCACGACTGCCGGCATCCCGGTCGACGCGCCGATCGCCCTCTACCACGGAAGCTTCGCGGCCCACCGCGGCCTGGAGGAGCTCGCCGCGGCGATCCTCCGCCCGAGCCTCGAGCGGGTCCATGCCGTCTTCCTCGGCTACGGCTCCCAGCGGGCGCTCCTCGACCGGATGGTCCTCGACCCGCTGTACGAGGGTCGACTCCACATCCTCGACGCCGTCCCACCGGACGAGCTCCTGCCGTGGGTCGCCTCGGCCGACGTCGGCGTGATGGCGATCCAGGCCTCGACCCGCAACCATCGTCTCTCCACCCCGAACAAGCTCTTCGAGTGCCTCGCGGCCGGGCTGCCCGTCGTCGTGAGCGACTTCGACGAGATGCACCGGATCGTCCTCGACGATCCCTCGGGACCCCTCGGAGCGACGTGCGTCCCGGACGACGTCGACGATGTCGCCCGGGCGATCCGTTCGGTGGTCGACCTGGCGCCGGCGGACCGTGCGGCACTCCGGACTCGCTGTCTCGAGGCCGCGCATCGGCGCTGGAACTGGGAGACGGAGGTGGCGGGACTCCTCGCCCTCTACCGGGACCTGCCGTCGACGGTCGTTGCTCCCGTGGCCACCGCGAGCTCGCCGGCGGGCCAGGTCGTGCCATCCCCCGCGAGCGGCGCCATCGCGTCGCCGGCGGCGAGCGCGATCCCCTCCAGGGTGCTCTTCGCCGCGCGCTGGTACCCGGCCCACGACGATCCGGGGCGTGGCATCTTCGTGGCCGACCTCGCCACGGCGCTCACCGAAGCCGGCATCGACATCGAGATCGCGTCGTGGGAACCGGCGCTCGCCCGTGGCGTGAACGGGCCGGCGGAGGCCGCGACGACGGTCGCGGCGGCGCGCGAGCGGTGGGCTGCGGTCGCTGGTTCGGCGGTCGCCGCTCGACCGCGCTCCTGGGGATCACCCGGCGTGCCGGTCGTCCGCCTGCCGGCGATCGTGCCGAGCGTGGCGGGCGTGGAGCGTGACCCGCTCGAGCTCGCGGAGCTGCAGGCGGCGACGCTCGTTCCGTACGGCGAAGCGGTCGCGGCTCGACGACCTTATGCGCTGATCCACGCCCATACGGGGATCCCGGACGGCCTCGCCGCGAGCCGGCTTGCCGATCGGCTCGGCCTCCCGCTCCTCGTGACCGAGCACGACTCGCTCATCGTCGGCCGCCTTGCCGACGGGCGCCTCCGCGATGCGTACCGCCCGCTGCTGGAAGGGCCACGCCGGGTGGTCGCGGTGAGCCCATCGCTCCGCGACGACCTGGCCCGGGTCCTCGTCGTGGATCCGGCCCGGATCGGGGTCGTGCCGAACCCCGTCGACCTCGTCGCCTTCACCTCGACGGGGCCCGCCGGTCGCGATCCGGACGAGCTCCTGTGGGTCGGCGCGCGCAAGGCGAGCAAGGGCACGGACACCCTCCTGCAGGCGTTCGCGATCGCGCGCGCCGAACGGCCGCTCCTTCGCCTCAGGCTCGTCGGTGCGGCGCCCACAGCGGACGAGGAGGCGCGATTCCGCGGCCTTGCGAGCGAGCTCGGGCTCGCCGACGCCATCGCCTTCGAGCCGGCCACGGACCGGGCGGGGGTCGCGGCGGCGATGGCGCACGCAGCGATCTTCGTCCACCCGAGCCCGCGCGAGACGTTCGGGGTGGTGGCAGCGGAGGCGCTCGCGTCGGGACTGCCGGTCGCGGCGACCCCGTCGGGAGGCGTCGAATCGATCGTCGGGACGGATGGGACCTGCGGGACGGTCGCCGACGGGTTGACGGCCGGCGCCCTTGCCGCGGCGATCGGCCGGACCCTCGATCGCCGGCTGACGTACGACGCGGCGGCACTCCGGGCCCGCGCCGAGACGTTCAATCCGACCGCCGTCGCCGTCGCGACGATCGCCGAATACCGGCGGCTGCTCGGCGGGGCCGAGTTCGGCCGGACCGAGCGGGACGGGGCGACGCCCAGGCCTCGCCCGCCGCAGCGCCGGCTACCGCGGGCAGGTGAAGGTTCCGTGGGTTCGGTTCCCGGCCGCGGACTGCCGCTCGTCGTCGGATTCAATCGGCGCGCGGCGCTCACGCGGATCGCGGCACTGCCCGTCGACCTCCGTGACGAGCTCGAGATCGTCAGTTCCATCGCCGCCGCGCACGGCGGGGATGCGCTGCCCGCCGCGACGTGGCACGACGTGGACGCGGAGGCCTCCCACCGCGCCGCCGTGGTCGCTGCCGGTGGGCCCGTTCGCCCGACCGGGTCCGCGGGCCGCATGCTTCGCCTGGTCCTCCATCCGATGCGCACGATCCGCCTCCGCGCGCTCGCGGGCCGGCGCGTCCGGATGATCGCGGCTGACCGCGCTGCGGCGGTGGCCGCCGTCCTCGACCAGCGCGTCGCCCGCGGCCTGCAGCGCGGCCCGCTGCTCGCCCTCGAGGCCGACGATGTCGCGACGCTCGCGCCGCTGCTCGATGACGGGGTGCCCCTCGAACCGACGACCCTCCGCGCCCTCGCGGACCGCTGGGACGAGGTGGACCACTAGAGGTCGCGCCCGGCCGAGTTCCCGCCGCTCCGCCGCTCCGCCGCTACCGCCGCGTCCCGACCGCGCTGCGTGGCACGCCGAGCGCCGCTGCCGTCTCCGCGCTCGTGCCGAGGAACGTGGCCGCCTCGGCGGCTTTCCGCGCCCGTTCCGCGTCCGAGCGCTCACGGTGGATCCGCACGATCTCGGCCGGGTCGCCCTCGGCGACCACGTGACCGAGCTCGATGAGCATCGCCCGGTTGCAGAACGCCGTCACCCATTCCATATCGTGGGTGACGAGGACGATCGCCTTCGCTGCCCGGGCGAGCTCAAGGACCCGCGCCCTGCTCTTCTCACGGAAGACCTGATCGCCGGTCGCGAGCACCTCGTCGAGGAGGAGGACGTCCGGGTCGACCGAGGTCGCGATCGCGAAGCCGAGGCGGGCCCGCATGCCGGACGAATACGTCTTGATCGGCGCATCGATGAACTGGCCGATGTCCGCGAAATCGATGATCCGATCGATGCCGTCCACCATCTGGTCGTGCTCGATGCCCATGAACGCACCGGCGAGGTGGATGTTGTCGCGGCCGGTGAGCTCCTGGTCGAAGCCCGCCCCGAGCATGAGCAGGCTCGAGATGTGGCCGCGAACGTCGATCGCGCCCTCGGACGGGGTGATGATGCCGGCGAGGACCTGGAGGAGCGTGCTCTTGCCGGCGCCGTTCGGGCCGATGACGGCGAGTGACTCGCCCTGGACGAGACGGAACGAGACGTTGCGGAGCGCCCAGAACGTCCGATCGCCCTCCCCCCGGTGGAGCATCGTCGCGAGCGTCTGGCGGAAGGTGTTCTTCTTCGTCAGCCGCAGGTTGTAGCGAACGCCGAGGTCCTGCACATCGATCGCATAGGGCGCGGCGAGGCCGGCAAGGGCCCCGTTTTTCGACCCGGCGGCCGCTCCTGACCCGTTCTTCGACCCGCCGTTCCGGAGGCCCATCAGAGGACCTTCGCGAAGGCGGGCTCGAGGCGCTTGAAGAACATCGTCGCGACGACGAGGAGGAGGGCGCTCCCGACGAGGACGACACCGAGGTTCACGAAGTCGGGGGCGGTCCCGTAGTAGATCGCGTTGCGGTACGAGTCGAACAGCCAGAAGAACGGGTTCAGCTGCATGAGGTGGAAGATCGTGGGGTGCTTGTCGGCGAGGGACGCGAACTCCGGCTGGCCCCACAGCCCCGGCGACAGGTAGAACCACAGGCGGAGCAGATGTCGGGCGAGGTTGCCGACATCGCGGAAGAAGACGTTGAGCGCGGAGACGACGAACCCCATCCCGAGGGTGAACACGAACTGGACCGCGGCGATGAGCGGGATGTACAGCAGGGTGATGTGGATCCGGTCCGGATAGAGCAGGACGAGCATCCCGGTGAGCGGGATGATCCCGAAGGCGAACTGGACGACCGCGCTGAGGAGCGCGGACAGCGGCAGGACCACCTTGGGGAACTGGATCTGCTTGATGAGCTTGTCCTGGCCGCTCACGGAGCTGATCGAGTCGCTCATGGAGGTGGAGAACCACTTCCACGGCAGGATCGCCGCGAAGATGAAGAGCGGATACGCAGGCGTCGTGCGCTGGAAGACGAGCGTCACGAGGACGACGTAGACGGCCATCTGGAGGAGCGGATCGAGGATCCACCAGATGTTCCCGAAGAGGGTGTCCGTGCCCTTCTTCTTGAGATCCGCCCGGGCCAGGTAGGCGATGAGGCGGCGGCGCGACCTGACCTCAGCCAGCGCCTCGCCGACGAGTCCGATCGGTCCGGGACGGGTGGCCGTCGTCCGGTATGCGACCGGGATGTCGTTGGTGATGTCCATGCGCGTCCGGAGGGTAGCATGCTCCCGTGAGTTCCGGCCCCGAGGCCGACGGACGGCCGAGACCGGCCCCCGCCCGGCCCGTCTGCATGATCGTCCACGCCTATTACGACGAGGACTCGCGCGTCCGGCGCCAGGCCGAGTCCCTCGTTGCGCGCGGGCGACCGGTGGACGTCTACTCCCTCCGCCGTCCCGGCGATCCGTCGACCGGCACGCTCGCCGGGGTCCGCATCGTTCGCCTCGACGTCCAGCGTCACCAGGGCGCCGGGATCGTCACCTATCTCCGCGAGTACCTCTCGTTCCTCGTGCGGGCCGGCTGGACGGCCACCAGGGCCCACCGCCGTCGTCGCTACGCGGTCGCGGAGGTCCACACCCTGCCGGACTTCCTCGTGGCGGCTGCGCTTCCTCTTCGCCTCGCCGGCGTGCCGGTCATCCTCGACCTCCATGAGGCGATGCCGGATTTCTTCCGGATGCGATTCCGGCGCCTCGCGAACCCAGCCTCCTATCGGATCCTCCTCCTCGCCGAGCGGATCTCGATCGGCTGCGCGAGTGCCGTCATGACGGTCAACGACGCCCTCGCCGATCGACTCGTCGCCCGGGGCGTCCGCCGCGACCGGATCACGGTCCTCCTCAACAGCCCATCCCTGGAGCGCTTCGATCCGGCCCTCCACCCGGCCCGCGCCTTCATGGCGGACGGGACGCTGCGCCTCGTCTACGCCGGCGCGCTCACGCCGACCTACGAGCTCGACGTCGTCCTCGAGGCGGTCGCGACCCTCCGGCGCGCCCGACCCGGACTGCCCGTCGCACTCAAGGTCTACGGTCGGGGCGATTCGGCCGCCACGCTCGAGGTCCGCGCGGCCGAGCTCGGTCTCGCCGAACGGGTCGCCTTCCCCGGCCGCATCCCCATCGAGGACGTCCCGGCCGCGATCGCCGGGGCGGACATCGGCCTCGCCCCCACCCGCCGCGATCCGTTCACGGACGCGTCCCTCTCCACGAAGATCTTCGAGTACGGCGCAATGGGCAAGCCCGTCGTCGCGTCGCGACTGCCGATGGTCGAACGGACCTTCCCGTCCGGTGGCGTCGCGACGTACGAGCCGGGCGATGCGGGGGACCTCGCCCGGTCTATCCTCGCCCTCGTGGACGACGCGGCGGCTCGCGACCACGCCGTCGCGACGACCCTCTCCCGGATCCGGGAGCTCTCGTGGGAGCACTCGGCCGAGGCGCTCGAGAAGCTGATCGAACGCCTCGCGTCCCGAGCCGTGCCGTCGGCCCCCTCCAGCCCCTCCGCGCCGCTATCCTCCGTCCCATGACCCGGGTGGCCATCATCGGCCTCGGCTACGTCGGCCTGCCGCTCGCCCTCGCCTTCCTCGAGGCGGGCCACGAGGTGATCGGCGTGGACGCGAGCGGCCCCCGCGTCGAGGAGCTGCAGGCCGGCCGCTCCCCCATCGACGATATCGACGACGCGCGCCTCGGCCGTGGCCTCGCCGACGGGTTCCGGATCGTGACCTCGGCGGATGCCGACCTCGCCGCCGCCGACAGCATCTTCGTCTGCGTCCCGACCCCGATCACCCAGTCGAAGGATCCGGATCTCGGCCCGGTCCTCGCCGCGGCCGACCTGGTGGCGTCCCACCTGCGCGCCGGGCAGCTCGTCGTCCTCCAGTCGACGACGTTCCCCGGCACGACCAGCGGACCCTTCCGGGTCGCCCTCGAGGGCTCCGGCCTCCTCGCCGGCCGCGATTTCGACCTCGCCTTCGCGCCCGAGCGGGTCAACCCGGGCGACCCGGCGAGTGCCCGCCGGGACGTCCCACGCCTCGTCGGCGGAAGCACTCCGGCGGCCACGGCCCGCGCGGCGGTCCTCCTCCGGACGATCAACACGACCGTCCACGAGCTCTCCTCGCCGGACGCGGCCGAGCTCGCGAAGCTCCTGGAGAACGTGTTCCGCAACGTAAACATCGCCCTCGTCAACCAGCTCGCTCTGCTCTGCGAACGGATGGGTCTCGACGTATGGGAGGTGATCGACGCCGCGGCGACGAAGCCGTTCGGATTCATGCCGTTCCGGCCGGGCCCCGGCGTCGGCGGTCACTGCATCCCGGTGGACCCCTACTACCTCGCCTGGCGTGCCCGGGAGTTCGATTTCGTCGACCGCTTCGTAGAGCTCGCCGGCGACATCAACCTCGCCATGCCGCGCCACGTCGTCGACCTCGTGGCCGAGGCCCTCAACGATCGCGGACGAGCCCTCCGCGGCGCGCGGGTGGGCGTGCTCGGCGTGGCCTTCAAGCCGAACGTCCGGGATCCACGCAACTCGCCGGCCGCGGACATCATCGCCGGCCTCCGGGCGCGGGGGGCGGTCGTCGCCTACCACGATCCTCATGTCGCCCGCTTCACCGCCTCGGACGGGGCGGAGCTCGAGTCCGTGGACCTCGACGCCATCCTCGCCGACCGTGATGTCGTTGTCGTCGTGACGCCGCACGCGGCGATCGACTGGGCCGCCGTCTATGAGCGGGCGCCGCTCGTCGTCGACACGACGGACAGTTCGCGCGGGCGGCGGACGCGCTCCCGGCAGGTGCTTCGGCTCGGTGCCGGCTGGACGGACTGATACGACTCGCGCCCCAGGGCAGGGGCATGATCCGGGCCGCCGGGGAGCGATGCGGTAGCATACCGTCCGGTCCGGCCGACCGGCCGTCGACCCACCCCCCTGATGTCGACCCTCTTCCTTGACAAGGATCACTGAACCCGCATGACCCTCCGATCAGCCTCGCGTCGGATCGATCGCTCACGCCACGGCAGTCGCCGGACGCTCTACACGAACCTCGCCTTCGGGGCGATCCTCGTCATCGCCCTCGTCATCCTCGCCGTCGCGGCCGGGGTGAGCTACTACAGCGACCACCTCGCCCCCGTGGCGACGGTCAACGGCCACTCGATCTCCAAGGACGACCTTCGCGCTCGCATCGCGATCGACACCTGGCGGATCAACTCGCTCGAATCGCAGCTCCGCAACGCGGTGAGCAGCGGTCGACTGTCCAAGGCCACCTCGGACCAGCAGATCGCCTCCCTCGAGCGGGTGAAGACGAACACGAACACGTTTGTCGCGCAGTCGCTCCAGAGCCTCATCGACAACGAGCTCATGAACGAACTCGCGAGCCAGAAGGGCATCGCCGTGACGGCGGCCCAGATCGACGCTCGCCTCGCCCTCGAGGCGACGACAGCCGAGGCCCGCCACATCTGGATCCTCGAGGTGAAGCCCCAGGTGACCGCCCCGGCGACGACGCCGACTCCGCTCCAGCTGACCACGGCGCAGACGACGATCAACGCCGCCGAGGCAGCGCTCAAGGCCGGAACCACCTGGGAGACCGTCGCGAAGCAGGTGACTCCCAACGACACGACCGCCGGCGACCAGGGCTTCACGGAGAAGGACGGCAGCGTCATCGACGCGGCCCTCCTCAACGCCCTCTTCGCGCTGCCGGCGAACGGGTTCACGGGCGTCATCAAGGGCGCGGACGGGACGTTCCGCATCGGTCGGGTGACCCAGATCATCCCGCAGTCCATCGACCCGAACTACCAGCAGTCGATCACGGCCGCTGGCATCTCGCTCGATACCTACCGCGTGGCGGCCGAGGGCGACCTCGTCCGCACGGCGCTCTCGGACAGGATCGTCGCCGACGCCACGACGAAGCCGTCCCTCCAGCGCCACGTCCTCGAGATCATGATGACCCAGCAGATCGACCAGACGACGAAGGCGCCGATCCTCACCGACCAGGTGGACGCAGCCCACATCCTCTACCTCCCGTACAGCGCGAGCGGCAATGGCTCGCCCGTGCCGTCCGGCGATCCGGGCTGGGAGGTCGCCCACCAGCGGGCGCTCGCGACGTACTACGCCCTCCTCAAGGACCCGACGCAGTTCGCCGCGATCGCCAGGCGCGACAGCGCGGACACGGGCTCGGCGGCAAACGGCGGCAACCTCGGCTACCTGAGCCAGAACGGCCTCGTCAAGCCGTTCGGCGACGCGATCTTCAAGCCGGGCCTCGTCAAGGGCGAGATCCTCCCCCCCGTCCAGACCCAGTTCGGCTGGCATGTCATCGAGTTCCTCGGCCGGCGCCCGCCGGCGCTCACCGCGATGAACGGCCTGGCCCTCCAGCTCGCCAAACCCGGAGCCGATTTCGCCGCCCTCGCGAAGGCGAACTCGACGGCGGCGAACGCGAGCACTGGCGGCGACATGGGCTGGGTCGCACCGTACCAGCTGAGCCAGAAGCTGGAGGACGCGATCACCGCGACCGCGGTCGGCAAGGTCTCCGCCGTCGTGACGGACGGCAACAACGTCTACCTCTACAAGGTGGTCGACGAGCAGACGCGCCTGCCCGACGCGAGCCAGATCGCGACCCTCAAGTCGAGCGCGTTCCAGAACTGGTACAACGCCCAGCGGGCGAAGGCGACGATCACCACGGATCCGGCGTTCACCGTCTCCAGCTCCGGCTCCAGCATCCCCGGCGGCTGACCGGCCTCCGATGCTCGACGCGCTCGTCGCGGAGGCGCGGGTCCGCTGGGGTCTTGACCCCGCCGCAGGGCTCCAGGTCGTCATCGCCGAGCGACTCGTCGGGACGCCGATCGATCCAACGCGGCCGGTCCTCGTCGTGCCGGCGGTGATCCTCGGCACCGCGAACGACGGCCCCGTCCGACCGCTGCCGGGTCGCCACGGTCCGCGCGGCCAGGATCCGCTGGCGGTCGTCGGCCGCCTGTATCCCGCCGACCACTCGGTCGGGCGCTTCGGGGTGGCGGTCGGAACCGTCGTCGGAGACCTCGTGCCGGACGATCTCACGGCACCCCTCTACCTCGCCCCGGTCCCGCCGGAGCTCGCCCCGGCGAGCCCATGGTCCCTGCCATGGCTCTCGGATCGGCTCCGGGCGCCGGATGGCTGTCCGTGGGACCGCGAGCAGACCCACGATTCGCTCCGCGGCCATCTCCTCGAGGAGACGTACGAGGTGTACGACGCCCTCGCGTCCGGCGCCTCGCCAGCCCTCGCCGAGGAGCTCGGCGACCTCCTCCTCCAGATCGTCCTCCACGCCCAGCTCGCGGCAGAGGCCGGCGTCTTCGACCTGGCGGATGTCGAGGCGGCGATCGGGGCGAAGATCGTCCGCCGGCATCCCCATGTCTTCGGCGACGCCGAGGCCCGCACGGCGAGCGACGTGAACCGTCAATGGGAGCGGATCAAGGCCGCCGAGCGCGCCGAGGCGGCCGAGGCAGCCGAGGCCCCAAAGAGCGCACTCGACGGGATCAGCCCTTCCCTCCCGGCCCTCGCCGCGAGCCAGGAGATGCAGGAGCGGGCGGCCAACCTCGGCTACGACTGGCCCACGATCGACGGCGTCATCGACAAGGTCCACGAAGAGCTCGGGGAACTGCTCGCAGCCGACTCGGACGCGAACCGGCGGGAGGAGCTCGGCGACCTCCTCATGGTCCTCGTCAACGTCGGCCGCAAGCACGGCATCCAGGCGGAGGCCGCCCTGCGCGAGGCGAACGGCAAGTTCCGGCGGCGGTTCGGCGAGGTCGAACGGCTCGCCCGAGAGCGGGGCGTCGCGCTCCGCGACCTGGACTTCGACGCGCTCGATGCGCTGTGGGACGCTGCCAAGGCGGCGACCGGATGAGGGAGATACGACGATGACGATCGGGAACCGACCGCCGACGATCCGCACGGACGGACGCGGACCGGACGAACCGCGCCAGGTGACGTTCACCCTGGGCGTTCAGAAGTGGGCAGAAGGGTCGTGCCGGATCCGCGTCGGTGACACGGAGGTCCTGTGCGCCGCCACGATCGCGGACCGCGTCCCGCCCCATCTCCGCGGCAAGGGCACGGGCTGGATCACCGCCGAGTACGCGATGCTCCCGCGGGCGACGTCCGAGCGGACGGACCGCGAGTCCGTCAAGGGCCGGATCGGCGGCCGGACCCACGAGATCCAGCGGCTCATCGGCCGCTCGCTTCGCGGCGTCGTGGACCTTGCCCGGATCGGCGAGCGGACGATCACCGTGGACTGCGACGTCCTCCAGGCGGACGGCGGCACGCGGACCGCCTCGATCACCGGGGGCTATGTCGCCCTCGCGGCCGCCCTCATCAGCCACGGCATGGAGCGCCACCTCGTCGCCAAGATCGCGGCGATCAGCGTCGGGATCGTCGACGGGCGACCGCTCCTCGACCTCGACTACAGCGAGGACTCCCGGGCGGATGTCGACTTCAATGTCGTCGGCACGGACGCCGGGACGTACGTCGAGCTGCAGGGCACGGCGGAGGGGAAACCGTTCGATCGGGCGGCGATGAACGGGCTGCTCGACCTCGCCGGACGCGGCCTGGACCGCCTCTTCGCCGCCCAGGCGGAGGCGATCGCCACGGTCCGCCGGTGACGCACGGTCGCGCCGGCATCGCCGACCACACCGTCGGCGGCGGCCGGCTCCTCGTCGCGACACGCTCCGCCCACAAGCTCCGCGAGCTTCGCGAGCTCCTCGGGCCCATCGCGCCCACCCTCGTCTCCCTCGACGATCTCGGCATCGCCGACGAGGTGGAGGAGACCGGGATGACGTTCGAGGCGAACGCCCGGCTCAAGGCCAGGATCTACGCCCAACGCTCCGGGATCGCCACCCTCGCCGACGATTCGGGGATCGAGGTCGACGCGCTCGGCGGAGGGCCCGGCGTCCGGACGCGGCGCTACGCCGGCGACGACGCGACGGATGCGGAGAACAACGCCAGGCTCCTCGCCGCGCTCGACGGGCTGCCGCCGGGGCGGCGCGGCGCCCGCTACGTCTGCGTCCTCGTGCTCGCCGATCCGGCACGGACCGGGCCGCGGGGCGGGATGGCGGTACGGACCGCGCGCGGCACGTGCCGCGGCAGGATCGCCTCGCTGCCGCGCGGCAGCGGCGGGTTCGGCTACGATCCCATCTTCGAGCCGGCAGCCGAGCCGCCAGGCGGCCGGACCCTCGGCCAGTACAGCCCGGCGGAGAAGCACGCGATCTCGCACCGCGCCCGAGCCGCTCGGCGGATGGCCCGCCACCTCCGGGACGGCCTCGAGTGACGCCGCCGGAGGCGTACGACCCGCGCGCGTACTGGTCGCGCCTCCACGCGGAGGGGTCCCTCCGGTCCGTCGGCCAATCCGCCCTGCCGGTCGAGCTCAACGTGTGGCTCTATCGCGTACTCGAGCGGAACCTCCAGGCGTTCGTCCGGCGCCACGGACTCGCGAGGCCGGTGCCGAAGCGCGTCTTCGAGGTGGGGGCCGGCACCGGCTACTGGACCGCGTTCTGGCATCGACTCGGCGCCGACCGGGTGGACGGCTGCGACCTCGCCGCGTCGGCGGTCGAGCGGCTCCGCGAGCGATTCCCGGACGGCATGTTCGTCGCCGGCGACATCGCCGATGGCGGCGTCATCCCGACGGACGCCCCGTACGATCTCGTCACCATCATCAACGTCCTCCTCCACATCATCGACGAAGACCGTTTCGCGGCTGCCGCCCGGAACGTCGCCGGAGCCGTGGCGCCCGGCGGCCACGTCCTGCTCGTGGAGCCAGCCCTCCTCCTCGACACATCCGTTCGCCCGCTCCGCGACGGTGCGAGCTCCACGGCGCGCCCGCTCGAGCGATATCGGGAGGCGCTCGAGGCCGGCGGGCTCGCGTTCGTCGCCGCGGAGGCGAGCACGGTCGTCGCGAACAATCCGATCGAGCACGGTCTTCCGCACATCGAACGGTTCGCCCGGTCGTGGAAGACCGCGGTCCGGGAGGCCCGCAAGGGACCGCGTCGGGCGGATCTCGTCGGGCGGATCCTCTCGCTCGTCGATCGCCCCCTCATGCGGACGGGCGCGGCCCCGTCCGGCAAGATCCTCCTCTTCCGGCGCCCGTCCTGAGCGGTGCGTTCCGGCCCCGCCGAAAGGTCCGGCGCAAGGTCCGAGGCGCACTATCCGCGGGCCTCCCTGCGCCCCGACCGCCCGTCCCCCGACAGAGAAAAGGCGATGCCCGTCCTCGACATCGATCGGCAAGCCCCGGTTCGAGCGTAACGACTCGTGTTCCGAGTCGTTGATGCTGTACATGAGGCTGTTGTCGATCGAATCGTCGCGCGGGCGCGTGCGGGTGACTCTGCCGCGCTTGCCGAGATCTACGACCTGTATGCCGGTCGGGTCTACCGGTTCGTGCTTCAGCGGCTTCGCAGGTCATCCGACGCCGAGGACCTCCTCCAGCGGATCTTCCTCAAGATGATCGAGGCATTGCCACGCTACGAGGCCCGTGGCATGCCGTTCAAGGCGTGGCTCTTCCGGATCGCCCGGAACGCCGTCATTGACTACGAGCGGACCCGTCACGACCACGCCTCGCTCGACGACGTCTTTGACCTGTCGGATGCCCAGCTGGGACCAGCCGAACTTGCGGAATCGGCGGCAGAGATGGACGCGGTTCGCGCCGCCCTCGATCTGCTCACGCCGGATCAGCGCGATGTGATCGTGTATCGGTTCTTCGCCGGCCTCTCGCCCCGCGAGATCGGCCTGCTCATGGACAAGCGCGAGGGAACGATCCGCGCACTCCAGTTCCGAGCGATGCAGACGCTGCGCAGCAGCCTCGCACTACGGATCGAGCTTGCCGGCGCGGAGGGAGCCGGCGCATGAGCTGGCGTGCATCCCTCCCGTTCGGATCAGCCCTGGCCAGGCTCGCCCACCAGCGCGCCGAGCGTGAGCTTGCAAGGCGGATCGACGGAGCGTTTCGTATCGACCCCGATGCTATCGCGAGGGTCCGCGCGCAGGTACTCATCGCGGGTTCGGCTCTCGCGCCGGTAACAGTCGCTTCCGTTCGAGGAACCGGCGCTCGAGCGCGGCGAAGTATGCCGGTGGTCGTCGCGTTCGCGATGGTCATCATCGTCGGGTTGGTCGCGACCGGCGTCCGGCCGGGCGAGCCGTCGCCAGCGAGCAGCCTCGCGGCTGGAGGACTGGGCAGTCCGGTGGCCGCCACGGCGGCGAGCATCACGGCGTATCTCGATCGATCTGCCGCCGACCTCCAGAGCGTGACCACGACTGCTCGATCCGGTGACCCATCGGCGCTCGCTGCGGTGTTGATGAGGTATGGGACCGATCTGGCCGCCCTCGAGGCAGAGCTCCACATGCCCGGCGCAGATCTCGTGACGGCGGGGATCCTCCTGCGGTCCCAGGCATTCGAACTGTCGACCATGGCGAGCGTCATACCCGCCGCCAACGAGAACCTGTTCCGCCAGCTCACGAGCGACCTCGACCGACTCATTGCTTCGCTCGCGAACGGGAAGCCGCCCGCGAGCCCGCCCGGGAACGGGAAGCCCGCCGACGCAGGCAATGGCAAGCCGACGGCGAGCCCGCCAGGGAACGGCAAGCCGACGGCGAGCCCGCCCGGGAACGGCAACGCCGCCGCCAACGGACACGCCAAGGCGCACTGAACCGAGGCACGGCCCTCATAACGGGAGGGCACGTCGTTCGTTAGCAGCAACGTGGCCCTTATCCATCGGTCTGACTCACGATCCTCGGCACGTCTCGCCTTCGAACGCGGGGCCGGGCAGTCGGTCGTCGAGTTCGCGGTCCTGCTGCCGTTGTTCATGCTCCTGCTCCTCGTCACGGTGGACTTCGGGCGTCTCTTCTTCTCCTACATCCAGATAACCAACGCCGCACGCGAAGGCGCCGCCTATGCGGCAGTCGATCCCACGAATCTCGCCGCTATCACGACCCGCGCCACCGCCGAGGCCAACTCCCAGGCCCAGGGCGGTGAGCATCCGATCGCGGTGACGACCGCGTGCGTCGACACGACCGGAGCGACGATCCCGTGCAGCGGCGCCCCCGGCGGGGGCGGCCCGGGCTACACGGTGACCGTGACCGCGAGCGAGGTGTTCAGCTTCCTCACGCCGTGGATGAATGGGCTCCTCGGCAACAACTTCACGATGTCCACCTCGGCATCCGCAGTGGCCCTCGGCCTCGCGCCGAACAGCTCGGCCACGCAGCCGCCCGGCTGTGCGGCCCCATCGAGCGCGGTCATGTCCGTGGCCGGCTCCGGCCTGACGATCGACGTCGACGGCTCGGCGTCCCAGCCCTCGAGCGGCCTGTGCCACATCTCGGGCTACAACTGGTCCTTCGGCGACGGCACGACGGACGTGAGCTACGCCACGGGAACGGTCCACACGTACGCGTTTCCAGGCGTCTATGTGGTGACCCTGACCGTGACCAACCAGGGCGGAACGGCGACGACCACTTCGACCGTGACGGTCCCCCTGTCGACCACCTGCCTTGCTCCGCACGCGGCATTCTCGATCGCGCCGCCGACCGGGAGCGCCGGCTCGAGCGGGACGATCTTCGGCTTCGACGCCTCGGCAAGCACGAACATGGGAGTCGAGGCTTGCCATCCCCACTACACTTGGGACTTCGGCGACGGCGCCACGGGACCCGACGCCCCGACCACGACGCACCAGTACGTGCACTCCGCGCCGGGGACGACGGTTCGCGTCCGGCTGACCGTCTCGAACGACGCCGGGAGCGGCCAATCCACACAGACGATCACGCTCCAGTGACGATCGCCGTGCGCCATCGATCAGCCTCCGACGCTCACCGGAGGGCCGGCCGGTCCGGACAGGGTCTCGTCGAGTTCGCCCTCGTGGTGCCCGTGTTTCTCCTGATGGTCTTCGGGATCATCGACGGCGGTCGGTTCGTCTACATGAGCAGTGTCCTGTCGCAGGCCGCCCGCGAGGGGGCGCGAACAGGATCGGTCGAGGCGAGCTGGCTTGGCAAGGTCGACCCGAGCTGCGGGCAGCCCGGCGGTCCCACCTGCCCGGCCACGGCCGCGACGCTCAAGGCGGATGTTCTTTCCGCCGCGGATCGGATGGTCACGCCCTTCGCGAACATCGTGAGCTCGCAGATGTACATCAGCTGCGATCCACCGAGCACGGTGCCCAGCGGCGCCTGGACCAGCGGCACCGCGTGCACCGCCGGGACGGGTGGGACCGGCGTCACCGGCAATGTCATCTCGGTGCGCGTCGCCCTCACCTACCAGCCGCTCACCCCGATCGTCGGACAGGTCATCGGACCGACGACCATCTACGGGTCGGCCTCGATGGTCATCAACTAGGAGTCGAACATGCTTCGTCGAGGCGTCAGGTCACGTTCCAGCGGCCAGATCCTTGCGCTCTTCGCCCTCTCGGCCACGGCGATCATCCTCGCCCTCGGCCTCGTCATCGATGGCGGTTACGCACTGACCCAGCGGCGCGCCTCCCAGAACGCGTCCGACTTCGCGGCGCTCGCGGGTGCACGCGTGATCGCCGAGTGGATCGGCGGTGACACGGCCAACGGCACGGACGCCAACGTCAGGCTGGCCATCACGAACACGCTCAACATCAACGGCGCGGCCCCGATCACCTTCGGGACAGCGGGCGGGCCCGTGTACGTGGACAGCAACGGGACGATCGTCCCAAGTGCCGGAGCGGCCGCGAGCTACGTCGGCAACGGGACCATCCCGGTCGGAGCCGTCGGCGTGACGGTGACCTCGGGCCGGACGTGGACGCCATTCTTCCTCGGGATCGCCGGGATCAGGAACTGGTCGGCCGCGGCTGATGCGACGGCCAGGGGAGGCTGGTCCACCGCGCCGCCGAGCGGGGCCATCTTTCCGGCCGGGATCGCGTCGAGCTTCTTCTCGACCCATCCGTACTGCTCGGGCCCCATCAACACCACGACACCCTCCGATCCCTGCTACGCGCAGCGGCTGACGCCAGGCAATCTCAATGTCCCCGGCGGCTTCGGGTGGCTCAAGTTCGGAGCCACCGGCAAGTGCAGCGGCTTCGGGCTGGGGATGGATCCCAACAACGGGTGTCAGGAATCAGCGACGTTCCTCCAGAGCGAGATCGGCCCGCCGATGAACAGTTACGGCTGCTGCACGAGCGTCGGACTGTCCGGGAGTGCCGACAAGATCGGGAGCCTGCCCGGCAACAAGGCAAGCGCTGACTGCTCGAACTACATCCAAAACAACGTTGTCGTGACCGTCCCGGTCTGGGACACGGCGGGCGGCACGGGCGCCAACGCCTGGTACCACATCATCGGGTTCGCAGGCTTCCAGCTGACGGACTGTTTCGGAGGCAAGGACATCACCGGCGTCTGGCGTCGGCTCATGACGGTCGGGCCGGTCACGGACACCCCCGGACCGGGCGGCTTCCAGCTCGGCGTGCAGCTGATCCGCTAGCGCGAAGGTCGGCCTACTGCCCCGAGCCTGAGCCGCCGCTCTGGCCAGACGGGGTCGGGCTGGGCGGCGCCGACGTTGAGCCGGAGCCGCCGTTCTGGTCGGCTGGAGCGGGCGTCGGAGCCGAGGTCGCGGGCGCCGAGGTCGAGGTGGAGCCGCCGTTCTGGTCGGCTGGAGCGGGCGTCGGAGCCGAGGTCGCGGGCGCC